>CAXTDH010000200.1:0-6269 GCA_964242405.1 uncultured Rhizobacter sp.
CCACGCTGACGTCGTAGCCGTTGAGGTAGGGGATCACCTCGCCGTGCACCTTGTCGGCCGCGCCGCCGTAGAACTCGAAGTAGCGGGCCACGGCGCGGATGTCGGCCCGTGCCTGCGAGATCGGCTTGCCGGTGTCGTGGGCCTCGATCCAGGCCAGGCGCTCGACGTCGGCCAGCACCCGCGCCGCGAAGCCGGCCATGAGACGGCCGCGTTCGGTCGCCGTCAGCCGCCCCCAGTCGCCGCCCCGGGCAGCACGCGCGGCGGCGACGGCGCGGTCGATGTCGGTTGCGTCGCCGCGCGCCAGCCAGGCGATGGTCCGGCCGGTCGCCGGGGCGATGACCGGCAGGGGCGGCCGATCACTGCCGCGCTGCCAGTGGTTGGCAATCAGATGGCCGTGGAGCGGCCAGCCGCCATCGCCGGCTTCCGCAAGCGCGGAGGGGGTCGAAGCGGCGGAAGCGGCGGAGCTGGCGGAACCGGCGAGGGCCGGGTCGTGGCGTTGGCGGGCGTCGGTGTCGGGCATGTCGTGTTCCTCGTTCGGCGGCTCGTCGGCGGCAGGCATTGGTCAGGGTGCGGGTTGCAGGCGCAGCCATGAGCGGCGCCGTCACTGCAGGGTCGAGATCGCCTTCCAGATCGCGGCTGATACGGGCGATTGTCGGCATCTCGGCCGACTCAAGTCAGCGCGGTTCCTGACGACTCAAGTCGCTGCAGAGCCGGTCGATAAGACAAGGACCCGCGTGCTCGCGTCCTGCGACAGGTTCGCCATTCCATCATGACTGCTCCGCCCGTTTCCTCTTCGCTCCAGTATCCGGTCGAGCAGGCCGCGACGGCGCAACCGGCCGTGACCTCGATCGGTGTCTGCCGGGAGCTGGCACTGGCGCTGCTGCTGCTCGCCTTCGCATCGGCCCCGGCTTCTGCGGCCGCGTTGAATCTGCAACTGGCGGATTCTGCCGGGCGCCCGCTGGGGGATGCGGTGGCCTTGGTCGAGCCGTCGGCCGGCGCACCCAAGGTCGTCGTCAGGCCGATGGCGGATGTCGCGATCGCGCAGGCAAAGCGCCAGTTCGAGCCGCGCGTGACGGTGATCACCGTCGGCACCAAGGCCAGCTTCCCGAACTTCGACACGGTGCGCCACCATGTCTATTCGTTCTCCGCGGTCAAGGCCTTCGAGTTGAAGCTCTACGCCGGGGTGCCGCATGTGCCGTTGACCTTCGACAAGGCCGGCATCGCGGTGCTCGGCTGCAACATCCATGACTCGATGGCGGCCTGGGTGGTGATCGCCGACACGCCCTGGTTCGGTCGCAGCGACGTCAACGGCCGGGTCCGGATCGACAACCTGCCGGCCGGTGCCTATCAGTTGCGGCTCTGGCATCCCGGCATGACACCCGGCACCGAGCCGTTGCCGACGCCGCTCGTGATCGCCGCCAACGGCGAGACAGAGCACCGCGCCAAGTTGAACGTCGTCGCCCTCGAGCCATGAAATCGGCGTTCCGCCGCGTGTTCTACGCCTGCAGAAACCAGTCGATCGGTGCGCGGCTGGCCTTTTTCAGCCTGGTGCTGCTGTTCGTCATCCAGGTGGCGAGCGTCGGTGCCATCCACGCCAGCCTGGCGGCGCATGCCCGTGCCGGCCTGCCGGCGGCGTTGCAGGTCGGCGAGCGGGTCCTGCAGACGCTGCTCGAGCAGAAGACGCAGCGGCTGACCCAGGGCGCGCGGCTGCTCGCTGCCGACTACGGCTTTCGCTCGGCGGTCCTGTCCAACGACGCCGAAACCATCGCCTCGGTGCTCGCCAACCACGGCAAGCGCATCGGCGCCACCGAGACCGCCTTTCTCGGACCGGACTTCGCCTTGCGGGCGTCGAGCGGCCAGGATGTCGAGCAGGTCGCCGCCTTCATCGCCCGACTCGCGCCGCAGGCGGCGGCGAGTGGCGCGGCCAGCGAGATCGCCCTGCTCGGAGGACGGCCGCACCAGCTGGTGCTGATCCCGATGAAGGCGCCGGTGCTGGTCGGCTGGGTGCTGACGGGATTTCCGCTCGACAGCCGCCTGGCCGCGGAGATGAAGAGCCTTTCCGCCCTCAACCTCACCTTGCTGACGCGCTCGAACGCCCGCGAGCCGTGGGCCGCGGCGCTGACCAGCCTGCCCGAGGCGCAGGCCCGCGCGCTTGCCGACAAGGCCTGGCCGTCGGCGGCCGCCGGCCTGCCGCTGCAGGAAGTTCGGGTCGACGGGGAGCAGATCGGTGTGCTCTCCTTCCAGCTCTGCGCGGCGGCCACGGCGGGCCTGGGCGCCGACGATCGGGCGGCGGTGCTGGCGCTGATCTCGCTCTCGATCGACGCCGCCGTCAAGCCGCCGCGCGACTTGCAGATCGGCCTGCTCGTGATCACTCTGATCGGCTTCGCCGTGTTCGTCGTCGGCAGTTTCATGACCGCCCGGCGGGTCACCACGCCGCTGCGCGAACTCGGCGCCGCGGCCGAACGGCTGCGCGCCGGCGACTACACGGCGCCCTTCGAAGGCACACGGGCGCGCGACGAGATCGGCCATCTGGCGCGCGCCCTGGAGTCGATGCGCATCAGCGTCTGCGACAAGCAGCAGGAGATCCTCAAGCTCGCCTACTGGGACAGCCTGACGGGCCTGCCGAACCGGGTCCAGTTCCGGGACGCCGTTCGCGATGCGATCGTCGCAGCGGCGGGCCGCCCTGGCGAGGCTGCCGGCGCAGGGGTCGCAGGAGCAAGGGTCCCCGGAGCAGGGGTCGCCGGAGCAGGGGTCGCAGGCGCCGGGGGGGTTGGCCGCGCGGCTGGCGGCACGGTTGCCGTGCTGATGCTCAATCTGGACCGGTTCAAGCATGTCAACGACGTCCTCGGTTACCGCTTCGGTGACCTGCTGCTCAAGCGCGTGGCCGAATGCCTGTCACGCGAGAGGGTGCGCGGCAACGACCTCGTCGCCCGACTCGGCGGCGATGAATTCGCGGTCTTGCTGCGGGCGGGCGACGCGAACCTGGTGCGAGCGATCGCCGGGCGCATCGGCGACGCCTTCAACGAACCGATGACGCTCGAGGAGCACACCGTCGACATGGGCGCCGGCATCGGCATGGCCTGCTGGCCGGAGCACGGCAGCGATGTCGACCTGCTGCTGAGCCGTGCCGAGATCGCGATGTACACCGCCAAGCGCAAGGCCGACGGCCCGGTGATGTACGAGGCGTCGATCGATGCTGCCAGCGCCCAGAGCCTGTCGCTGCTGACCGAACTGCGCCACGCCATCGACCGCGGCGAGTTGCGCCTCTACCTGCAGCCGAAGCTGGCGGTCGAGAGCGGCCGGGTGGTCGGTGCTGAAACGCTGGTCCGCTGGGCGCACCCGACCCGCGGCCTGGTGCCGCCGATGGAGTTCATTCCGTTCGCCGAGCAGACGGGCTTCATCCGCACCCTCACCATCTGGGTGTTCGAGGAGGCGGCCCGGCACTGGCTGATGCTGCAGGCGCAGGGCCTGCCGATGACGCTCTCGGTCAACCTTTCGACGCGCGACCTGCTCGACCAGGACCTGCCGCAGAAGTTCGACGCCCTGCTCGTCAAGCACCGCGTGCCGGCGGAGGCCTTTTGCCTGGAGATCACCGAGAGCGCGATCATGGACGACCCGCAGCGCTCGCTCGGCACGCTCAACCGCTTGAGTGCGCTCGGGTTCCGGCTGTCCATCGACGACTTCGGCACCGGTTATTCGTCGCTCGCCTACCTGAAACGCCTGCCGGTCGATGAGCTGAAGATCGACAAATCCTTCGTGATGAGCATGGAGAGCGATCACGATGATGCCAAGATCGTCCGCTCGACGATCGATCTCGCCCACAACCTGGGCCTGAAGGTGGTTGCCGAGGGCGTCGAGAACGCCCAGGTCTGGGACCTGCTTCGCGAACTCGACTGCGACGAGGCGCAGGGCTACCACATGGGCAAGCCGATGCCGGCTGCCGACTTCAACGGTTGGTCGACGGCCTGGGTGGCCAAGGGCCGGCCGCAGACGGGCCCGGGCGCAAGCGCGAGCGCGATGCTGCACTGAGGGCAAGGGTCGGGAACGGCGACTGCCGCTGCCGCTGCCGCACCCGGCGGCGGCCGGAGCGCCCCGTTCTGCCTGCACCGCAACGCCCGGCTGTCGGCGGGCGACCCGACACGGCGGATGGCAGCGCCCGCAGCGTAAAGTTGCGTCCGCGGTTCGACTCGAGGGCCGCCGCCCTTCGCCGCCCCTTCATGACCGAATCCCCGCGCACCCCGCGTCCTGCCATCAGCTGCGTCGTGCCGGCCTTCAACGAGGCGGGCAACCTGACGCCGCTGCTGCTCGAGCTCACGGCGCAGCTCGCCGCGCTCGCCGACCGCTGGGAGGTGATCGTCGTCGACGACGGCAGCCGTGACGCCACGCCTGCCACGATGGCGCCCTGGCTGACCCGCCCCGGCGTTCGCTACCTGCGGCTGTCGCGCAATTTCGGCAAGGAGGCCGCGCTCACGGCCGGCATCGACCGGGCCGAGGGCGACGTGGTGGTGCTGATCGATGCCGACCTGCAGCACCCGCCGTCGCTCATTCCGGAGATGCTGCAGGCCTGGGCGGAAGGGGCCGACATGGTCTGCGCCGCCCGGGCTTCGCGCGCCGACGAGCGCTGGGGCAAGCGTGTCGGCACCGCGATCTTCTATTTCCTGATCAACCGCAACCGCAACGTGCCGAAGATTCCGGTCGATGCCGGCGATTTCCGGCTGATGGACCGGCGGGTCGTCGAGGCGCTGCGTTCGCTGCCGGAGCGCAACCGCTTCATGAAGGGCCTCTACGCCTGGGTGGGTTTCAACAACGTCATCATTCCCTACCAGCCGCACGAACGCCATGCGGGCGTCAGCTCGTTTTCGATGCGGCGCCTGGCGCACTTGGCGTTCACCGGCGTCACCGCCTTCACCAATGCGCCGCTCAGGCTCTGGAGCGCGCTCGGCGTGGGGATCGCCTGCTTCGCGATCGCCCTCGGCTTCTGGATCATCCTGGACTACTACTGGTTCGGCAACAACGTGCCGGGCTGGGCGACGCTGGCGGTGAGCGTCGCCTTCTTCAGCGGCGTGCAGCTGCTGTCGATCGGCATCCTGGGCGAATACGTCGGCCGGATCTTCGACGAGGTCAAGCAGCGGCCGGTGTACATCGTCGGCCTGGAGGCCGGAAGAGGGCACGGGGCTCGGGCGGCGCAAGTCGCGTCCGAGACGCAAATGACCCCTGATGCGCAAGATTTGCCGGAGGCGCAAGGTGCTCCCGAAGCCCACAAGGCCCACGATGCCCGCTGGGCGTACCACGAGGCGCATGAGGCGCATGAATTGCACGAGGCGCATGAGGCGCCGGCGGGGTCGCCGGTCGACCAGGGCGCGGAGTGACCACCCGGACGCTCGCCCTCTGCGCCGACGACTTCGGCCAGTCGACCGCCATCTCCGCCGCCATCGTCGACCTGGCAAAAGCCGGCCGGCTGACCGCGATCTCGTGCCTGGCCAACAGCGCCCATTGGCCGAAGAGCGCCCGGCTGCTGACCGGCCTGCCGGCGTCGGTCGACATCGGCCTGCACCTGAACCTCACTGAAGGCCGGCCGCTCAGCCGCCGCCTGGGCCGACGCTGGCGCCGCCCGCCGAGCCTCGGCAAGCTGATCGTCGCGGCCCACCTCGGCCTGTTGCCGCGCGCCGAGTTGCGCAGTGAATTCCACGCCCAGCTCGCGTCCTTCATCAACACCGTCGGCAAGGCGCCGGCCTTCATCGACGGCCACCAGCACATCCATCACCTGCCGATGATTCGTGGGCTGATTCTCGACATGGCCGAGCACGTCCAGCCCCTGCCGGCGTTTCGCAGCACCGCCCGGGTGATCGGCCCCGGGAGCGCCGTCAAGCGCTGGCTGATCGAGGCGACCGGCGGTCGGGCGCTGCAGCGCCAGCTCGAAGAGCGGCTGCTGGCCTGCAACCCGGCGCTGCTCGGCGCCTACGACTTCGACGAGCCGCCCAGCTATCGGACGCGGATGCAGCGCTGGCTGGCAGCACTGCCGGTCGAAGGCGGCCTGCTGTTCTGCCACCCCGGCCAGGCCGACGGTTCGGCCGACCCGATCGCCGCCGCCCGGGAGCGCGAGCTGGCCTACCTCGAAAGCGCCGCCTTCGGCGTCGACCTGGCAGCGGCCGACGTGGTGCTGGGGCGCGTCTGGCGGGTCGTCAGCGAAACGTCCAGGCTCGATTGACGGCGAAGGTGAACAGCAGGCCGAACCCGGTCGCTGCCAGTTGGGCCACGAGGTAGTGAAC
>CAXTDH010000201.1:0-6268 GCA_964242405.1 uncultured Rhizobacter sp.
CGAGAACATCGCGATGGCGCACCCGCAGGTCGCGATGGCCGCGTGCATCGCCGCGCGCCACGCCAAGTGGGACGAGCGGCCGCTGCTCATCGTCGTGAAGAAGCCGAACGCCCAGCTCACGCGCGATGAATTGATCGCCTTCTTCGAGGGCCGCATCGCGAAGTGGTGGACGCCCGACGACGTCGTCTTCGTCGATGCGATCCCGCTGGGCGCAACCGGCAAGATGCTGAAGAACCGGTTGCGCGAGCAGTACGGGCGGCACTTGCTGGCCGTCGGCTGAGTCGGTGTCGAAGACTGGAGCGCAACCCGGCTTGTCGACGTCGCAACGGGAGTCGGCCACGAGCGGCGTGATCTTCGCCGGCCTCGCCTTTGTCTGGTGGGGGCTGTTTCCGCTCTACTTCCGACTGGTCGACGCGGTGCCGCCCGGCGAGATCCTGGCCCACCGGATCGTCTGGTGCCTGTTGTTCCTCTCGGTCGTGATGACGGTCCGAGGGCAGTGGGCCTGGCTGGCGATGGCGCTGCGGTCGCCGAAAGTGCTGGGCGCTTTCATCGCCAGCGCACTCATGATCGCGGGCAACTGGACGCTCTATATCTGGTCGGTCAACAACGGCCATGTGGTCGACGCGAGCCTCGGCTACTTCATCACGCCGTTGGTCAACGTGCTGTTCGGCACGACGCTGCTGGGCGAACGGCTGCGGCCGGCGCAGTGGAGCGCACTGGCGCTCGCCGGGCTCGGCGTGGCGTGGCTGACGTGGCAGGCAGGGCACCTGCCGTGGATCGCGCTCGGGCTGGCCGCCACCTTCGGCAGCTACGGCCTGCTTCGCAAGATCGGCTCGCTGGGCGCGCTCGAAGGCTTGGCACTCGAGACGCTGCTGCTTGCGCCGATCGCTGCAGGGGCGCTGGCCTTCTGGGCCTGGCAAGGCACCGGGACTTTTCCATCCGCCGACATCCGCGTCGACATCTGGCTGATCGCCCTCGGGCCGATCACGGCGGTGCCGCTCCTGATGTTCGCCGCCGGCGCCCGGCGGCTGTCGATGACGACACTCGGCCTGCTGCAGTACATCGGTCCGACCATCCAGTTCATGGTCGGCCTGTGGATCTTCGGCGAACCCTTCGGCGGGCCGCGGGCAGTGGGCTTCGGCCTGATCTGGGCCGCGTTGGTGCTCTACAGCGCCGAAGGCTGGCGCCACGGCAGCAGAGTACGTCTGCAAACGCCGCTGGCCGCCTGAGCATCGGCACGGCGCCTCGATCGCGCCGGATCGATGCGCCGGTGCCGTTTCCTCAGGCCGCGACCGCCTCGGGCACCTCACTCCGGATGAGGTGATCAAACGCCCCTAGCGCCGCCTTGGCGCCGTCGCCGGTCGCGATGATGATCTGCTTGAACGGCACCGTCGTCACGTCGCCGGCCGCGAACACGCCCGGCAGCGACGTCTGGCCACGGTTGTCGACGATGATCTCGCCGTGCCGCGACAGCTCGAGCGTGCCCTTCAGCCACTCCGAGTTCGGCACCAGGCCGATCTGCACGAACACGCCTTCCAGCGCGACCTGACGCGACTCGCCACTCACCCGGTCGGTGTAGGTGAGCCCGTTGACCTTGCCATCGGCACCGGTGATCTCGGTCGTCTGCGCCTGGGTGTGGATGGCGACGTTCGACAGGCTTCTGAGCTTGTTGACGAGCACCGCATCGGCGCGCAGTTGCTCGCCGAATTCGAGCAAGGTGACATGGCCGACGATGCCGGCCAGGTCGATCGCCGCCTCGACTCCTGAATTGCCCCCGCCGATCACCGCGACCCGTTTGCCCTTGAAGAGCGGCCCGTCGCAGTGCGGGCAATAGGCCACGCCCTTGTTGCGGTACGCCTGCTCGCCCGGCACGTTGACTTCGCGCCAGCGAGCGCCGGTCGACAGGATCACCGTCTTGCTCTTGAGCACCGCGCCGTTGGCCAGCTCGATGCCGACCAGGCCGTCGTTCGCCGCCGCCGGAATCAGCTTCTCGGCGCGCTGCAGGTTCAGGATCTCGACCCCGTACTGCATCGCATGCTGCTCGAGCGCCAGGGCGAACTTCGGCCCGTCGGTCTCGATCACCGAAATGAAGTTCTCGATGCTCAAGGTGTCGAGCGTCTGGCCGCCGAAGCGCTCGGCCAGGATGCCGGTGCGGATGCCTTTGCGCGCCGCATACACCGCCGCCGCTGCACCGGCCGGGCCGCCGCCGACAATCAGCACGTCGTAGGCCTCCTTGGCACCGAGCTTGACCGCATCGCGCGCCGCCGCGCCGGTGTCGAGCTTCTTGACGATTTCCTCGACGTCCATCCGGCCCTGGCCGAAGTGGCCGCCGTTCAGGAACACCATCGGCACGGCCATGACCTGCCGGTCGGCCACTTCCTGCTGAAAGAGGCCGCCGTCGATCACGACGCTCTGGACGCGCGGGTTCAGCACCGCCATCAGGTTGAGCGCCTGCACCACGTCCGGGCAGTTGTGGCAGGTGAGCGACATATAGGTCTCGAAGCGGAAGTCGCCTTCAAGGCTCTTGATCTGCTCGATCAGCTCGGCCTCGATCTTCGGCGGGTGGCCACCGACCTGAAGCAGCGCCAGCACCAGCGAAGTGAACTCATGACCCAGCGGTATCGCCGCGAAGCGGATGCGCGGCGCCTCGCCGACCCGATTCAGCGAGAACGACGGTTTGCGGGCATCGGTGCCGTCCGTCCGCAGCGTGATCTTGTCGGTCAGGCCGACGATATCCTCCAGCAGGCCGAGCATCTCGCGCGAGGGAGCAGCGTCGTCGAGCGACGCGACGATCTCGAACGGCAGCTTCACCCGTTCCAGATAAGCCTTCAGCTGCGCCTTGAGATTGGCATCCAACATCTTGATTTTCCTTTTGCGAAACAGTCGGCGGGTCGGCTCCGGCTCGTCGACGACCGGACAGCCGGTCATCGGCGAAGCGTCGTTCTGACGGCTCCAGGCCGGCTGTAGAACGTCAGAGGCGGTAGAAGCTCAGATCTTGCCGACCAGGTCGAGCGACGGCGTCAGCGTGGCCGAACCTTCGGTCCACTTGGCAGGGCAAACCTCGCCCGGGTGCGAAGCAACGTACTGGGCGGCCTTGACCTTGCGCAGCAGCTCCGACGCATCACGGCCGATGCCGTTGTCGTGCACTTCCATGACCTTGATATGGCCTTCAGGGTTGATGACGAAGGTGCCGCGCAGCGCCATGCCCTCTTCCTCGATCAGCACTTCGAAGTTCTTCGACAGCACCTGCGTGGGGTCGCCGATCAGCGGGTAGTTGACCTTCTTGATCGCATCCGATGTGTCGTGCCAGGCCTTGTGCGCGAAGTGGCTGTCGGTCGACACACCGTAGACCTCGACACCCAGCTTCTGGAACGCGGGATAGTGGTCGGCCAGGTCTTCGAGTTCGGTCGGGCAGACGAACGTGAAGTCGGCCGGGTAGAACATCAGAACCGACCACTTGCCCATCAACGACTCTTCGTTGATGGGAACGAACTTGCCCTTGCTGAACGCCGTGGCGGTGAAGGGCTTGATTTTCGAGTTAATCAACGACATGGGGTTTTCCTGTAATGGTAAACGAACATGCCGACTGTAAGCTATCAAAAGATGGGAGTCGATCGATCGTTTCTATTGCCTTGCGTGGTGCTGGGGCTTGGCTTGGGCGGGCGACGAAAGCGCCCGCCGCTGTTGGTCAACGTCATCTGGAGCTGACCTGTGGCGGCCTATGCGACGCGACAAGCGGCTCGAGACTTTGCTAGACTGCCGATCGTTGGGGGGGTAGCTCAGCTGGGAGAGCGTCGCGTTCGCAATGCGAAGGTCGGGAGTTCGATCCTCCTCCTCTCCACCAACCGGTTGGCTGGCGATCAAGAGGGCGAGGCGTTCCGCCTGTCGGTCGCGGACACCTGTTGCGCGCCGGGCTACTGCAGCGTCAGGCTCGGCAACCCCGGCGCCGATGCGCCGACCTTTCTCTTCATTGCCGACGAAACGTCGCTGCACCAGAAGCTAGGCGTGTTCGAGAACCGCGGCTGACCGCGGCATGGAGTACGCCCCGAACGTCGGGGCGACCTAACACCGCCTGCGCCTGTAGGGTGACGAGCGGTACGTGCCGCCGGTCGCGCTCGATCACTCTCAGGACTGCGCACCGGTGACAAGTACCTCGGAGTCCTGCGTCGGCACCAGAGCCGGCAGCTGGACGCGGCCGCGCATCACCTGATTGCGCCCGCCGTTCTTGCCGGCGTAGAGGCCTTCATCGGCGCATCGAAGGGCCTCGGTCGGGCTTTGCGTATCCTCCGGCGCCAACGCGTAGCCGATCGTCACGCCCACCCGTGCCGATATGCCAGCCACCGCGAATGGCTGGTTCAGAGCCGACAGCAGGCGCCGGCCGGTGGCCTGCGCAACTGCGTCGCCCGCGACGCGATGGACCACCACCACGAACTCGTCACCGCCGAGGCGTGCGACGACGTCGAGTTCCTTCATCTGCGCCTTCAGACGCCGACCGACCTCGACCAGCAACTCGTCGCCGGCATCATGGCCGTAGCGGTCGTTGACCGGCTTGAACTCGTCGAGGTCGAGCAGGTAGACCGCGACAGCGCTCGCCGGAAGCGCCGCCGGCAGGCTTTTCTCCAGCGCGAGGTGGAGGCCGCGCCGGTTCAGCAACCCGGTGAGCGGGTCGCTGAACGCCAGTTCGCGGAGCCGGGCGTTCTCCTGCCGCGACGCTTCCTCGCTGCGCTGGACTTGCCGGACGCGGCTCGCCAGTATGAACATCCACAGCGCGATCTCGACCGTCATCGCCGACTGCAGCGCGTGTTCGGTCCAGAAGCCGAGCGGCAGCAGCGCATGCTGCAGGCCACCCATCGTCAGCGTGCCCACCAGCACCACGACCCAGCCGATCAGTACCAGCGACGCCACCGGGTTGCCGCGACGCCGGCCCAGCAAGGACGCGGCGATGCCGAGCAGCGTCGGCAGCGGGCTGAGCGCCGTCGCAATCGCTGCCACGTGTTGCAGGTCGATCCAACCGGCAAGGGTTGCCACCAGCGTGATGGCGGCGGCCAGCGCCACGCCCTTGAGCGCGCCGGCGAGGCCGCGATGGAAGCGCTCGACCTGCAAGGCATCGTGCACGAAAAGCGCATTGGCGCCGATCAGGAGCAGGATGCCCGGCACCCAAGCGTTCTTGATCAACCAGACGTTGCTGCCCCAGAGGTGCTGGGGCCCGTCGCCGAAGAAGGCGAGAAAGAAGATGATGCCGCCGGCGAGCGACCCCGCGTAGTCGAAGAACATCCGCTCGCGCAGTGCGAGGCCCTGCACCAGCGCATAGCACAGCAAGCAGCCCCAGACGCCGAGAACCATGTTGCGAAAGAGCTGCGGGCCGGACTCATCGCGAAGGTAGTCGGCCGGCTGGGCGAAGACCAGGGGCAGCAGCATGGCGGTCGTCGACTCGATGCGCAAGAGCAGGTCGTAAGCTCCGCCGGGCTGCACGTTCAGCTGAACCACCTGGCCGCGCGTCGGCAGCGGTTTCTGCGCGAAGCGCACGTCGTTGCGGACGTCGACCGTCTGAACAAGGCGCTCGCCGTCGTAGAGGTAGACGGCTACCCGGTCGATGCCGGGGAAGCCGAGGTCGAGCCACCAGGTACGCGGCGCATCGTCGGCCAGCCGCAACCGGACATGAACCCAGACGCCGTGCGAACTCCTTCCGAGGTTGGCGTGCGCGCCGGCGTGGGGCCGAAACGCCGGCAGGGCCGCGCGGACCGCCGCCGGCGTGAGCGCCTCGGCCGTTTCCCTCAGCACCGTCGCCGAGTGCCAACCATCGAAACCGCCCGCTCGCGTGCCGAGCAGCAGTTCGTCGGCTTCGGCATGAGCCGCCGAGGCGGCGCTGGAAAGCAGCAGACCGAGCAACGTTCCTAGGGCGATGGCCGCGCACCGCCGCGCGAGCGCTGCGCCGCGGGCGACCAGGCGGGGGCACGGCAGCCGTCCCGGTGCCCGCGGGAGGTCGGAATCGCGCATGCCTTGATATCGGCCAAAGCGCCAGTCGCTTGAGTAAGGTCCATCTGCGCCTACCGTTCGACGCGACCGTGAACGCCAGGTTACCTTACAAATCAGTGGATCGCCGCGTACATGATCCCTTCCTGCGTGGCCTCGGTCGCCGAGAACTCGACCACGACCTTGCCCTGCTTAGCCACGAGAATGCGGTCGGACAGCGCCATCACTTCGGGCAGATAGGACGAGATCACGACCACCGCCTTGCCGGCGTCCGCCAGGCGGTTGATCTCGGCAT
>CAXTDH010000202.1:0-6234 GCA_964242405.1 uncultured Rhizobacter sp.
TCAGGGTCGCGACCAGCCTCGACGACCTGCTCGACGAACTGCCGTCCGGCACGCCGCCGTTGCTGCTCGTCCTCGACGGCATCACCGATCCGCACAACCTGGGCGCCTGCCTGCGAGTCGCCGACGGCGCCGGCGTGCACGCGGTGGTCGCGCCGAAGGACCATGCGGTCGGCATCAACGCGACCGTCGCGAAGGTGGCGAGCGGCGCTGCCGACACCGTCCCCTACTTCATGGTGACCAACCTGGCGCGCACGCTGGGCGAGTTGAAGGAGCGGGACATCCGGGTCATCGGCCTGTCGGACGAGGCCGAACACTCGCTCTACGACCTCGACCTGAGCGGGCCGGTGGCGCTGGTGCTCGGTGCCGAAGGCAGCGGCCTGCGCCAGCTCACCGGCAAGACCTGCGACGTTCAGGTCCGCCTGCCGATGGCCGGTGCCGTCGAAAGCCTGAACGTTTCGGTGGCGAGCGGCGTCTGCCTTTACGAGGCGGTTCGCCAGCGCATCGCCGCGTCGCCTCGATGATGCCGAGCGCGCCGGGCTTCTGCCCGTCATCGACCGACTGACCGCTCGTCCACCGCCCGCCCCAACCGCCCGAGGATCGCCCCTATGCCTGTCATCGACGTCAAACACCCGCTGGTCAAGCACAAGGTCGGGCTGCTGCGCGAGAACGACATCTCGACGAAGAAGTTCCGCGAGCTGACCAACGAGCTGGCCCGGCTGCTCGCTTACGAGGCGACCGCCGATTTCCCGCTCGAGACGACCACCACCCTCTGCTGGAGCGGCCCGACCGACGTGCAGCGCATCAGCGGCAAGAAGGTCACCGTCGTGCCGATCCTGCGCGCCGGCCTCGGCATGCTCGACGGGGTGCTCGACATGGTGCCCAATGCCAAGGTGAGCGTCGTCGGCCTGTCGCGCAACCATGAGACGCTGCAGCCGCTCAACTACTTCGAGAAGTTCGTCGGCCAGCTCGACGAACGCACTGCGCTCATCATCGACCCGATGCTCGCCACCGCCGGCTCGATGATCGCGACGGTCGATCTGCTCAAACAGCGCGGCGCGACCGACATCCGGGCGCTGGTGCTGGTCGCGGCACCGGAAGGCGCCGCGGCGCTCGACCGGGCGCACCCTGACGTCCGCTGCTGGACAGCCGCGATCGACAGCCACCTCAACGAGATCGGCTACATCATTCCCGGCCTCGGCGACGCCGGCGACAAGATTTTCGGTACCAAGTAGGGAGGGTAAGTCTTTACCCTGATTGACGTAGATTGTCTTGTGTTCGTCACCTCGGGCCCTTACGCTGGCCTCATGAACACCCAGCCGCCCGCCGCCAGCCGTTTCGTCCGTCGCGCGCTCGTCGTTCCCTCGACGGAGCCCCGATTGCCGTTCCGGCTCTGGATGACGGGCAGTCTGGCGGTCGTGATGGCCGCACTGATGCCGATGCGCGAGTCGACGCGAAACCCCCGCCTCGGGTCGGTGCGCCTGTTGTGCCACAGCCCGTTCGGCGTCGGCGAGACGCTGCAGCGCATCGAGACCGCGGCCGAGGGGCAGGGCCTGCGGGTGCTCGCCAAGCTCGGGGGCGCCGGCCCGGCGATCGTGCTCGCGTCGTCGGTCGGTGGCACGCTCGTGGTCATGGAAGAGGCCGATTCCCGGCCCGCGATTCCGCTCGGACTGCTGCTGCGTGACGACGGCAGCGGTGGCGCCGATGTGCTCGGCGGCGCCGGCGCGCCGGTCGATCGCCGTGCCTGGCGGGAATTGCCCGAGGCGGTGATCCGTGATGTCGCCGCCCTGCCGCGGGTGTTGGAGCGCGCGCTCGGCTGACTGGGGGCTGAAGCCGCCGCCGTTGATGCCGATTATCTTGATCGCCTCCTGCGGCGCGGGGATTACGCCCAGCCGAGCAGCCCGCAGAGCGCGCCCAGGCCGACCAGCCACATCGGCGCTATCTTCGTCCGCGTCATGGCAACCACGGTCACGGTGATCAAGGCCAGCGCGCCCCAGCGACGGCTCGAATCGCGCAGGTAGGGCTCCGCCAGCACCCAGCCCGTCGCCAGCAGCAGGCCCAGCGTCAGCGGCGTCATGCCGGTGGTGAAGGCGCGCACCCCGCGCGTCTCGCGCCGGCGCGTGCCCCAGCGGGTGGCGGCGAGCGACAGGCAGGTCGAGGGCAGCAGGATGCCCAACATGGTCGCGGCCATCCCGGCGACGCCCGCGACGTTCCAGCCGAGCACCGCCACGAACAGCACGTTCGGCCCGGGTGCCGCCTGGGCGATCGCGATCGAGGCGCTGAACTGCGTGTCGGTCAGCCAGTGGTGCTCGACGACGAGATAGCGGTGCATGTCGGGCACGGTGGTGATGGCGCCGCCGATCGACAGGAAGCTCAGCACCAGGAAGTGGCTGAACAGGCCGAAGTAGTCAGCGGCGGTCATCGGAGCGGGTGGCTGGCGGGGTGGCTGGTACGGCACCGATCCGGCGCCAGGCGAGGCTGCACGAGACGAGGCCGAGCCCGAGCAGCAGCCAGATCAGCGGCCAGTGCAGCCAGGCCGAACCGATCGCCATCAGCGCTGCGAGCCCGAGGCAGAGGGGCAGTCCCAGGGTGTTGCGACGCAGGGCGCCGAGCAGCTTGATGCCGGTCGCGATCACCAGCCCGGCAGCGACCGCACCCATGCCGCGCAGGGCGCCGCTCACCGCCGGGATGTCGGCAAAGCGGCCGTAGACCGCCGTCAGCCCGAGCACGACGAGCAGCGGCAGCGCCAGCATGCCGACCAGCGCCGTGACCGCGCCGCGCCAGCCGAACGCGCGGTCGCCGAAGGTCAGCGCCAGGTTGACGACATTCGGCCCGGGCAGCACCTGGCTGACCGCCAGCATCTCGACGAACTGCTCGCGGCTCAGCCAGCGTCGGCGTTCGACGAGTTCGCGCTGCGCAACCGGCAGGACGCCGCCGAAGCCCTGCAGTGCGAGCGAGGTGAAGGCGAGGAAAAGTTCCGTGAGCGAGGCTGGCGCCTGCAGCGCCGCCGCACCGGTCGAGGGCAAGCGAGCAGGCGTGGCGATGACGGGTTCGGCGTCGGTGCCGAGTTCGGTGGCGATGTCCTCGAGCGACTCGACCGGTTGTTCCTGCGCAGGCGACTGCTCTTGCGCTGGCAGCGCCGGCGTCGGGGTCGGGACGCGCTGCCCTGGATCGCTCGTCATGACGCCGACATCTTCCGCTGCTGCGACCCGGCCCAGAAGCTGACGGCCATGGCACAGACGATCCAGCCCAGCCCGACCGCCGGCAACGCCGAAAAGCCTTGCCGATGCGCGATCAGCCAACCGCCGCTCGCCGCGCCGGCCGCCTGCCCGACATAGATGGCGGAGGTGTTGAGCGCCAGCAAGGCCGGCGCCAATGTCGGCGCAACGATGCCGAGCCGCGCCTGCTGCGCCGAGTTCGCGGCGAAGCAGCCGAGGCCCCACGGCACCAGGATCAGTGCACAGCCGAGAACGCCGACGCCGAGCGGCCAGAGCAGCAGCGCCAGTCCGATCAGGGCCATCGCCGCCATGACGGCCGCGCTCGCGCCCACCCGGTCGATCGTCCGCGTGAGCAGCAGGTTGCCGAGCAGCCCGCAGCCGCCGAACAGGGTCAGCAGGCCGGCGATCTCGCCCGTGCTGGCGCCGAGCTGCAGCTGAAAATAGGGCGTCAGGTAAGCGAACAGCGTGAACTGCGCGGCGCCGAACAGCGCCGTCACCGACACGATCGCCATGAGCACCGGATGGCTGAGGACGGCCTTCCAAGCCTGCCGCGACAGCGCTTCTGGGCGGACGCCGTCCGGCAGTTCGACCCAAACCCAGGCACCGGCCATGATCGACAACGAGGCGATGGTCGAGAACGCCGCCCGCCAGCCGAAGGTCTGGCCGATCCAGGCGGAGACCGGCATGCCGAGCACCGAGGCCACCGACCAGCCGAGGAAGATGAAGGTGATCGCCCGGCCCCGGTCCTCGGGCGCTGCCATGAAGCCGATGGCCGCCGCGGCCTGCGGTGTGTAGATCGCGGCGGCCGCCGAAGTGAGGGCGCGGATCGACATGAGGCCTGCGAAGCTCGGCATCGAGGCGCAGACAGCGTGTCCGGCGCCGTACCAGACGAGCGCGAACGCCAGCAGCCGGCGCCGATCGAAGCCTGCCACCCAGAGCGCGAGCAGCGGTGCGCCGATCGCCATGGTCACCGCGCTGCTGCTGATCAGCTGGCCGGCGAGCGGGATCGGGATGGCGAACGAACGGGCGATGTCGTTCAGAGTGCCCGCTGCCGACATCACACCACAGCCGATCACGAAATTCCCGAACATCAGCGCCCAGCGGAGCCCGGGCCCGGCAGGCGTACGGGCGGCCAGCGTGTGCGAGCCGGAAGGCGCGAGTGCCAACCCGCCCGTCCTAGTTCCGCAACACCCGGAACGCCTCGGGATTGATCACCTGGGTGGGCTTGCCGGCAATGAAATTCACGACGTTGTCGAAAGCCGTGCGGAAGTAGAGCTCGTAGCTGTCTTGCTCGACATAGCCGATGTGCGGCGTGCACACCGCGTTCTCGAGCCGCAGCAGCGGGTGGCCCTGGAGGATCGGTTCGCTTTCGAAGACGTCGACAGCCGCCATGCCGGGCCGGCCGCGGTTCAGCGCCGACACCAGGGCGTTCTCCTCGATCAACTCGGCCCGGGAGGTGTTGACGAGCAGCGCCATCGGCTTCATCCGCGACAGCGACTCGAGCGTGACGATGCCGCGTGTCTCGTCCTGCAGCCGCAGGTGCAGCGAGACCACGTCGCAGGTCGCGAAGAACGATTCGGCGCTCTCCGCAGCCATGAAGCCGTCAGCCTCGGCTCGCGCGCGGGAGGCTGCACTGCCCCACACCGTCACGTTCATGCCGAAAGCCTTGGCATAACCGGCGACGATCTGGCCGATGCGGCCGTAGCCCCAGATGCCGAGCAGCTTGCCCTGGAGCACCATGCCGACGCCGAAATTCGGCGGCATCGAAGCCGATTTAAGCCCCGACTGCTGCCAGGCGCCGTGCTTGAGGTTGCCGATGTACTGCGGCAGTCGGCGCATCGCCGCCATGATGAGGGCCCATGTCAGCTCGGCCGGGGCGATAGGCGAGCCGACGCCTTCGGCTACCGCGATGCCCATCCGGGTGCAGGTCGCGACATCGATGTGCGGACCGACCTTGCCGGTCTGTGAAATCAGCCTCAGCTTGGGCAGCTTTTCGAGCAGCGCCTTGGAAAAATGCGTGCGTTCGCGGATCAGCACCAGCACTTCGGCGTCGCGCAGCCGGACCGACAACTGGCCGATGCCCTTGACGGTGTTGGTGAAGACCTTGGCGTTGAGCTGCTCCATGATGCCCGCGCAAGGCAGCTTGCGCACGGCATCCTGATAATCGTCGAGGATGATGATGTTCACTGAATCGGAAGGCGGACGAGCCGCAGTGGCGTCGTGGCCCGCCATTGTGCACGTGCCCTTTCGGGCGATAGCATGCCGTCGCGGCCGATGCCGGACAGACGATTGCGTTCGACGCTGCCTTCATCAACATTCGAGACTATTCACCATGCCCCTGACCATGTACTCCGCCAGCGTTCCGGTCTTCAGCCGCATGCTCACCAACCTCGACGCCTGGCTCGACAAGGCGCAAGCCCATGCCGATGCGAAGAAGTTCGATTCGACCGTGTTCTGCGGCGCGCGCCTCGCGCCCGACATGCTGCCGTTCAGCAAGCAGGTCCAGATCGCCTGCGACACCGCGAAATTTTGCGTCGCCCGCCTGGCCGGCACCGAGTCGCCGAAGTTCGACGACACCGAGGCGACGATCGCCGAACTGAAGCAACGTGTTCGCAAGACGATCGACTATGTCGCTTCGGTCGACGTTCAGGGCATCGTCGGCAGCGAGACGCGGGAAGTGACGATGCCCCGGCCCGGCGGTGCGGTCGTGATGCAGGGCGGCGCCTATCTGCAAGGTTTCGCGTTGCCGAACTTCTACTTCCACCTGACGACGGCCTACAACCTGCTGAGAATGAAGGGCGTGCAGATCGGCAAGCTGGATTATCTGGCAGGGGACAAGCTGCTCGCGTGAGCGCGTAGCCGGACGCTTCAGCTTGTCGGATCGGGCTAGGCGCGGCCAGCGTTCGGCACCAAGCGGACCGTCCCTTTCGGCGTGGCGCCGATCGATCGTCGCGCCTGCTGGACATATTTGGTGCGCGTCATCACCTTGATGATCAGCCGACCGAGCATGCGTCCGCGC
>CAXTDH010000203.1:0-6230 GCA_964242405.1 uncultured Rhizobacter sp.
ATATCTGGTGTGTGTGGCTAAGCGCCCAGCTTGCGCAGCCGGTAACCGAACTGCCGCACTGTCAAACCGAGCGCCTGTGCCGCCCGAGACTGGTTGCCGCGGTGCTGCGCCAGCGCCTGCTGCAGCTCGACGGCGCTGTGGGAGCGCAGCTCGCGGTACTCGCGCACGATCGGCGCGCCCTGCACGACCGACGACACGGCCGGCTCGGTCTGCGCGGCCGCACTCGGCGCAGGCGTCGAGGGTGCCGCCGGCAGAAAGCGCGTCGCCTCGTCCGCCGAAACCAGCGTCTCGTCGGTGAGCAGCACGAGCCGCTCGATGACGTTGCCGAGTTCGCGGATATTGCCCGGCCACGCATGCGCCTCCAGGACATCGAGAGCGCCCGGGGAAAGGTTGACGTTGCGCTGATTCGCCTGGTTGATGCGGCTGAGCGCGTGCAGCGCCAGCGGCCGGATGTCACCGCGCCGCTCGGCGAGCGATGGCAGGCGGATCGGCACGACGTTCAGGCGATAGAACAGGTCGCGCCGGAACGCGCCACGCTCGGCCTCGGCGCCGAGATCACGGTTGGTCGCGGCGACGAGCCGCGCGTCGACCGCGATTTCGCTTTTTCCCCCCAGGCGCACGATCGTCCCGTCCTGCAGCGTGCGCAGCAGCTTGGCCTGCATCGCCAGCGGCAGCTCGCCGATCTCGTCGAGAAAGATCGTGCCGCCACGCGCCTGCTCGAACCAGCCGGGCCGGGCCGCGTTCGCGCCGGTGAACGCGCCGCGCTCGTGGCCGAACAGCTCCGACTCGAACAGCGTGTCGGGGATCGCCGCACAGTTGACCTTGATGAACGGCGCGTCGCGGCGCGGGCTGGCGAGGTGCACGGCACGGGCGAAGAGTTCCTTGCCGGTGCCCGATTCGCCGAGCAGCAGCACGGTCGCGCCGGCCTGCGACACCCGCTCGAGCTCGCCGAGCGCGCGCAGCAGCGGCGGCGATGTGCCGATGATGCCGTAACGCGCCGCCGCCGATTCGAGGGCGCGTGTCAGCACCGCGTTCTTCGCTTCGAGCGCCGCCGTCTTCTCCTCGATCAACGAGCGCAACTGCAGCAGCTGCCCGGCGAGCGTCGCTACGATGCGCAGCACCGCGACGTCGTCGGCGATCAGGCGCTGGCGGCGCCGGATGCGGTGAACGGCGAGCACGCCGACCGGCCGCCGGTTGACTTCGATCGGCAGGGCGATGAAGGCGACCGTCTCCTGCGGCAGCCGGGCCCGCTCGACGGCGCGGGCCAGGAAACGCGGCTCGGCGTCGATGTCCTGGACGATGATCGACTGGCCGGTGGCGAGCACGGCGCCGGTGATGCCTTCGCCGGCGGCGTAGCGGCCACGGGCCATCTCCGCTTTGGTCAAACCGTAGGCATGACGGATCGACGATGAGCCCTTGCCGCCCGCGTCGGCCAGGACGATCCGGCCGCGGTTCAGGCCGAGCAGCTCGGAGAGCAGGTGCAGCATCTCGCGCAGCACCACCTCGGTCGCGAGGCTTTGGCCGACCAGGCGCATCACCTCGCTCATCAGCAGCAGCTCCAGATCGCGCCAGGGCGGGTCTTCGCCGGCGGGGCTGGAGCGGGGCTGGACGGTCATCGGCAGGTCGAGCAATAAGCCGGCCATCGTCAGCGCGGGCCGGCGCACTCGGTCACCCCTCGCTTTCCCTACGACGCCGAGGTCTCGCCCGCCCCTATCGTGGCAGCGCGGCAAAGGCAGCCGTCACCAGGATCCAAACCGATGCCCTCGCCTTCACTTCGCGACATGCTGGACACCGGCGCCGCTGACGCGCCGGCGATCGCCGCCCCGGGCCGCCCGCCGCTCGACTTCGAGAGTTTGCGACGCTTGATCGGCGATACGCTGTCGGCCTTGAATTCGCTCGGCATCGCCCGCAACGACCGGGTCGCGATCGTGCTGAACAACGGCCCTGAGATGGCCGCCTGCTTCGTCGCCTGTGCCTGCGGCGTGACCAGCGCGCCGCTGAACCCGGCCTACCGCGCCGACGAATTCGAGTTCTACCTGTCCGATCTGCGTGCCAGGGCGCTGATCGTCGAGCAGGGCAGCACGTCGCCCGCGATCGCCGTCGCTGAAAAGCTCGGCGTGCGCGTGCTCGACCTGCGCGTGGCACCGGGCGCACCGGCCGGCAGCTTCACCCTGGCCGCGCGCGACGCGGCAGGCGCCGCGCCGGCCACCCGCACTGCCGCGAACGACGGCTACGCCGAGCCCGACGACCTGTCGATGGTGCTGCACACCTCCGGCACCACCTCGCGGCCCAAGATCGTGCCGCTCTCGCAGCGCAACCTGTGCGCTTCGGCCACCCACATCGCCCGCACGCTGCAGTTCGTGCCCGGCGACTGCGGGCTGAACATCATGCCGCTGTTCCACATCCACGGCCTGATCGCCGGCGTGCTGGCGCCGCTCTCGGCCGGGTCGCAGGTGTTCTGCACGCCCGGCTTCAATGCGCTCCGGTTCTTCAAGTGGATGGACGAGGCGCGGCCGACCTGGTACACGGCCGTGCCGACCATGCACCTGACGATCGTCTCGCGCGCCTCCAAGAATGTCGACGTGATCGCCCGCCAGCCGTTGCGCTTCATGCGCTCGTCGTCGTCGTCGATGCCGCCGCAAGTCATCCGCGAACTCGAGGATGCGTTCAAGGCGCCGTTGATCGAGTCCTACGGCATGACCGAGGCCACCCACCAGATGACCTCCAACCCGCTGCCGCCGGCCCCCCGCAAGCCCGGCACCGTCGGCCGTGCCGCCGGGCCGGAGGTCGCGATCATGGCCGAGGACGGCAGCCTGCTCGGCGCGGGCGGCATCGGCGAGATCGTCATCCGCGGTCCAAACGTGACGGCCGGCTACGAGAACAACCCGTCGGCCAACGCCGGCGCCTACACCGACGGCTGGTTCCGGACCGGTGACCAGGGCACCCTGGACGACGAAGGCTATGTCAGCATCACCGGCCGCCTGAAGGAGATCATCAACCGCGGCGGCGAGAAGATCAGCCCGCGCGAGGTCGACGAAATCCTGATGGATCACCCGGCCGTGGCGCAGGTCGTCTGCTTCGGCATGCCGCACGCCAAGCTCGGTGAAGAAGTGGCCGCGGTCGTGGTGCTGCGCGAGGGCGCGGCCGCCACCGAGCGGGAACTCGCCGCCTACGTCGCGACCCGTGCCGCCGACTACAAGGTGCCGAAGAAGATCCTGTTCATGGACGAGATCCCGAAGGGCGCGACCGGCAAATTGCAGCGCATCGGCCTGGCGCAAAAGCTCGGCCTCGGCTGAAAGGACATCGCGGTGGATCTTTTCTCGCACCTCCTGGCGCCGACCGACGGCTCGCCGCTGTCACTCGAGGCCGCCGAACGGGCCGTGGTCCTGGCCGCGGCCATGAAGGCCCGTGTGACCTTCTTCCACGCCAAGCCCGAGCGCAGGATGAGCTTCTTCGGCGGCGAGGGCGGCGCCTTCGTCGACCAGATGCCGGCCGAGGAGTTCGATCGGCAGACGCAGGCGCAGGCCCGTGCCCACCTGGACGCGCTCGAGGCGACGGCACTCGCAGCCGGCGTGCAGAGCCAGAGCGTGATCGGCGACGCGGGCTCGCCCTACGAAGGCATCATCGAGGTGGCGACTGCCGGCGGCTGTGACCTGATCGTGATGGCCTCGCACGGCCGGCGCGGCATCAAGAGCCTGATCCTCGGCAGCGAGACGCAGAAGGTGCTGACGCACTCGAAGATTCCGGTGCTGGTCTACCGCTAGCCGCCGGCGAGTCGAAAAACCAACGCGCCGGCCGATGAAGACAACGACAACAAGGGGCGGACGCCATGGCAGTCGGTGAACTGGATGCGGGCGCGCCGGGCGCGACGAGCGCGGTCGGGCCGGGCGCGGCGAGCGCTTCGGTGTCGAGCAAGCGCTGGCTGCAGCTGCTGATCGGCATCGTCTGCATGTCGATGATCGCCAACCTGCAATATGGCTGGACGCTCTTCGTCAACCCGATCCACGACAAGTACAACTGGAGCAAGGCCGGTATCCAGGTCGCCTTCACCATCTTCGTCCTCACCGAAACCTGGCTGGTGCCGATCGAGGGCTACCTGGTCGACCGCTTCGGGCCGCGGCCGGTGACGCTGTTCGGTGGCTTGCTGGTCGGCATTTCCTGGGTGATGAATTCGTACGCCGATTCCTTGACGATGCTGTATGTGTCGGCCGCGATCGGCGGCACCGGCGCCGGCGCGGTCTACGGCACCTGCGTCGGCAATGCGCTCAAATGGTTCCCCGACCGCCGGGGCCTGGCGGCCGGCCTGACCGCGATGGGCTTCGGTGCCGGCTCGGCGCTCACCGTGATCCCGATCGCGACGATGATCAAGGCCCAGGGTTATGAGGCGACCTTCCTCAAGTTCGGCGTCGTCCAGGGCGCGGTGGTCATGCTGCTCGCCTTCTTCCTCACCCAGCCCCGCCCCGGCTATTCGGTGCCGACCACGAAGCAGAAGGCGCAATGGGCCAGCCGGCGCGACTACACCCCGGCGCAGATGATCACCACGCCGGTCTTCTGGGTGATGTACGCCATGTTCGTGAAGGTGGCCGCCGACGGCCTGATGGCGACTGCGCAGCTCGCTGCCGGCGTTGACCTTCGCGCTGTCGATCGACCGGGTGCTCAACGGCGTCACGCGGCCCTTCTTCGGCTGGGTGTCCGACAAGATAGGCCGCGAGAACACGATGTTCATCGCCTTCTTCATCGAAGGCGTCGGCATCATCGCGCTCAGCCAGTTCGGCCAGAGCCCGGTCGCCTTCGTGATCCTGACCGGCATGGTGTTCTTCGCCTGGGGCGAGATCTACAGCCTCTTCCCCGCCACTTGCGGCGACACCTACGGCTCGCGCTACGCCGCGGCCAACGCCGGCCTGCTCTACACCGCCAAGGGTACCGCCGCGCTTCTGGTGCCGCTGACGAGCGTGCTCGCGGCCTGGGGCGGCTGGAGCGCGGTGTTCATCACGGCCAGCGTGCTGAACCTGGTCGCGGCGGTGATGGCGCTCGCGGTGCTCAAGCCGATGCGCCGCAAGATGCAGACGGCCTGAACGGGAGGGGCCATGAAGATCGCAGTGGTCGGTGCCGGCGCGATCGGCGGCTATCTGGGCGCGAAGCTCGCATTGGCGGGTGAGGACGTGACCTTCATCGCCCGCAACCAGAACCTGGCCGCCATCGACGCCCACGGCTTCCGGCTCATCCTCGAGGACGGCTCCGAGCAGCACGCCGAGACGGCCCGGGCGGTGCAGAAGATGGCCGACGCCGGGCCGCAGGACGCGGTGCTGCTCACGGTCAAGGCGCATCAGGTGCGCGACCTGCTGCCTGAACTTCGGGCCCTGTTCGGCCCGAAGACGATGGTCGTGACGATGATCAACGGCCTCCCCTGGTGGTATTTCCATCGGCTCGCCGGGCCGTACGAAGGCCGTCGGCTCGAAAGCGTCGACCCTGGCGGTACGCTGGCAGAAGGCATCGAGCCGGATCGCATCATCGGCAGCGTCGTCTACCCGGCGACCGAGCTGGTCGCGCCCGGCGTCGTGCGCGTCATCGAGGGCAACCGGTTCACGCTCGGCGAACTCGACGGCAGCCGCAGCGCGCGCATCGAGGCGCTCTCCCAGACCTTCATGCGCGCCGGCTTCAAGTCACCGGTGGCCCGTGACATCCGCTCCGAGATCTGGATCAAGCTCTGGGGCAACCTCAGCCTGAACCCGATTTCCGCGCTGAGCCACGCGACCTTGCAGGACATCTGCCGCTTCCCCCTCACCCGCACGCTGGTCGAGCGGATGATGACCGAAGGGCAGGCGGTCGCCGAGAAGCTGGGCGTGGTGTTCAAGGTGTCGCTGGCCCAGCGCATCGCCGGCGCGGAGGCGATCGGTGCGCACAAGACCTCGATGCTGCAGGACGTGGAGCATGGCCGGGCGCTCGAACTCGAGGCACTGGTCGGTGCGGTGGTCGAGCTCGGCCGCCTGACGGACACGCCGACGCCCTATATCGATGCGGTCTACGCGGTGACGCGGCTGCTGGGGCAGACGCTGGCGGAGCAGCGCGGCCGACTGGCGATCCAGCCGCTCTGACCGTCAGTTCGCCGGCGACGTCGGCGATGGCAGCGCGGCTGGCAGCGCCGACGGCAGCGGCGCAAACGTGTTGCGCAAGGTGCCGATGCCATCGATCTCGACGCGCACAACATCGCCGGCCTTGAGATATTTCGG
>CAXTDH010000204.1:0-6196 GCA_964242405.1 uncultured Rhizobacter sp.
GGTCGCGACAGCCCGCCGCCCGAGCCGATCGAGCCAGGACCCGCGGAAGTGGACGGCGCCGCCCCGACGCCCCGACCGCTTCATGTGCTCGACCTCGGCACCGGCAGCGGCGCGGTGGCGCTCGCCATCCGCCATGCCTGCCCCAATGCCCGCGTGCTCGCGACCGACGCCAGCCGGGCCGCGCTGGAGGTCGCGACGGCCAATGCCGCGCGGCTTGGCCTGGCCATCGACTTTGCCTTCGGCTCCTGGTGGCAGGCGGTCGCGGCCAACACCCGGTTCGCCCTGGTCGTCAGCAACCCGCCCTACATCCCGGCAACGGACGACCACCTGCCCGCGCTGCGCCACGAGCCCCTGCAGGCGCTCACACCCGGCGCCGACGGCTTGGCCAGCCTGCGCGAGATCGTCGCTGGGGCGGCCGTGCACCTGCAGCCCTCGGGCTGGCTGCTGCTCGAGCACGGCCATGACCAGGGCGAGGCGGTACGGGCGCTGCTGCTCGACGCGGGTTTCGAGGCGGTGCAAACCCGGCCCGATCTGGCCGGACGACCGCGCTGCACCGGAGGGCGGGCGGGCCACTGACCGAGGGGGCGCGGTCGTCGCGCGCGTCCCGATTCCTCGCCGATCGTCGAATCCGAGGCCGAAAGACCGCCTTGCGGGTCGCCACGAAACCGGTCGAAACGCCTACATTGGTAAGCATCGGTCTCGGCCCGAAAAATTTTCGAGGAGTCCCCATGCGCAAGTCCGCCTGCCTGTTCGTCGCCCTGGTCTGCCCGTTGTTCGCCCCGATCGCGGCATCGGCCGGCGGCAGCGACGGCGGCGGCGCGGCCGGCGGCGGTGCAAGTGGCGGCCGTGTGGCCGGCAGCGGCTTGGCCGTGACCGCAAGCGGCAGCCTGAACGCCGGGGCGGAGCAGACGCCCTGGTCAACCGTCCAGGGCCGGGTATCGTTGGCCGACACGTCGATCACCGGCCGCCATCGTCTCGGCGATGGCGGCGGCGGCTTCAACGTCGACCCATCGGCGGGCATCGACGGCTTCAGCGTGATGGGCGACTACTATTTCGCCCACCCGTTCGCCGCCAGCGGTGGTTTCAGGGCGACCAGCGGCCTGCTGGTCGGGCCCCGATCACAGGCGCTGTCGATCGCCCAGCCGAACCTGGCCGCCGGCGGCTTTTTCAGTGTCGACAGGCGCACCCTTGGCCAATCCACGACCTTGCGTGGCCGGGGCGAAGCTGCAGGCAGCGACACCACTGCCCTGCCCTACATCGGCCTCGGCTACACCGCGAGGGCGGCACGCGGCGCCCTCAGCGTCAGCGCCGACCTCGGCATGGTCGGCAGGGTCTTCGGCAGCGACAGCCAGAATCGACCTTTCGCTGCCAGCCTGCGCAGTCTCGACGAACCGGCCCGGGACAGCCGCCTGCTGCCGGTATTGCAACTCGGCGTTCTGTTTTCGTTCTGAACGTCGATCGCGGCATTGCCGGGTCGATGGACCGCCTCGTCGTCGTGACAAGCGCTTTGCCGTATAACCTCGCTGTTCAATCCACCAGAGTGACAGAGTCATGAACGACGTTCAAAAGCGCATCGACGACATCGTCAAAAGCAACCACGTGGTGCTGTTCATGAAGGGCACGGCGCAATTCCCGCAATGCGGCTTCTCCGGGCGGGCCATCCAGGTGTTGAAAGCCTGTGGCGTGAAGGAGTTGAAGACCGTCAACGTGCTCGAGGACGACGGCATTCGCCAGGGCATCAAGGATTACGCCCAGTGGCCGACCATTCCGCAGCTCTACGTCGACGGTGAGTTCGTCGGCGGCTCCGACATCATGATGGAGATGTACCAGGCAGGAGAACTGCAGCAGGCGCTCGGCACGACGCAGGCCTGAACCGACCGGTCGCCGGACGTTCCAGACACGCCACGCGCACCCAGGGCCCGGCAGCAGTGGCCGATCCCAGCCGCCGCGTGGTGGTCGGCATCACCGGGGCGACCGGCGCCGTCTACGCGACCCGCCTGTTGCACCGGCTGCGTGCGGCCGGCCGTGAAACCCACCTCGTCGCAACGCCAGCAGGCGTGCTGAACGCCCATCACGAACTCGGCCTGGACCGCAAGGCGCTGGAAGCGCTGGCCGACGTGGCCTACAACCCGGGTGACGTGGGCGCGGCGATCGCCAGCGGCTCCTTCGCCGCGGATTCGATGGTGATCGCACCGTGCTCGATGAAGACCCTGGCGGCGGTCGCGCATGGCCTGTCCGACAACCTCCTGACCCGGGCCGCGGATGTCGCCCTCAAGGAGCGCCGGCGGCTGGTGCTCATGGTGCGCGAGACGCCGCTGAACCTGGCGCACCTGCGCAACATGACCGCCGTGACGGAAATGGGCGGTGTGATCTTTCCGCCGCTGCCGGCCTTCTACCACCGGCCCGAGAGCATCGCGGAGATGGTCGAGGAAACGGTGGAGCGGGTGCTGTCGCTGCTCGGCGTGGCTGGGGCCTCGCCGACGTCCTGGGAAGGTCTGTGAGCGGGCTCACCCCGCCGGCCGATAGTCCCACTGGCGCTGCGACGCGAACACCGCGTTCGGGTACTCCGGTCGGCCCCGGCTGCCGTTGTAGCGGCCGAGCGCGAGGAACAAATCACCCCGCTCCAGGTTCAGGTAGTGGCGCAGGATGACGCAACCGAAGCGCAGGTTGGTCTGCATGTGGAACAGGTGGGCAGGGCTGCCGTCGCCGATCAGTCGCGCCCAGAACGGCATTACCTGGGTGTAGCCGCGCGCACCCGCCACGCTGATGGCGTACTTGCGGAAACCGCTCTCGACCTGGATCAGGCCGAGCAGGAGCGAGGTCTCGAGCCCGGATCGGCGGCTCTCATACCAGGCGGTCGACAGGAAATCGAGCCGTTGCATCGGCTCCGGCTCGCGTCGCTTCAGACGATTGCTCATCTCGCCCAGCCAGCGCAGGTACGCCAGCCGGCTCTCGATGGCCTCGAACGTTGGTTTGGGCGGTGCACCGTCGGCGACGGCAGATGCCAGCGCGGAGCGCACCGAATCGGCGAGCGGCTCCTCGGCCTGCGCGCCGGCAGAGGCAGCCCGTGGCCAGACGAACAGCGTGCCGCCCGCGCTCGCCGCCAAGCCGCCCAGCAGCACGCCACCGAAGCGGCGCCGATCTCGCCCGAGCACGGGCCGGTCACACCGGGTCGAGCTTCGCCTTGAGGGTCGCGAGCAGATCATCGAGCGGCAACGCGGTCGCCTTCGCGTCCCGGCGGCCCTGGTGCTCCACCTGCGACTCCTTCAAGCCCCGCTCGGAGATCACGATCCGGTGCGGCACGCCGATCAGCTCCCAATCGGCGAACATGGCGCCGGGGCGCTCGCCGCGGTCATCGAGCAGCACGTCGACACCGAGTGCGCCGAGCTCGTCGTGCAACTGGTCGGCGGCGATCCGCACCTCGGTCGAACGGTCGTAGCCGATCGGGCACAGCACGACGCTGAAAGGCGCGAGCGCCGTAGGCCAGATGATGCCGCGCTCATCGTGGTTCTGCTCGATCGCCGCACCGAGGATGCGGGTGATGCCGATGCCGTAGCAGCCCATCTGCAGCAGTTGCGGCTTGCCGTTCTCGTCGAGGAAGGTCGCCTTCATGTCCTCGCTGTACTTCGTGCCGAGCAGGAACACATGGCCGACCTCGATACCGCGCTGCACCTGCAGGACGCCCTGGCCGTCGGGTGACGGATCGCCCTCGACGCCGTTGCGGATGTCGGCGACCAGATCGGGCTCGGGGATGTCGCGGCCCCAGTTCACGCCGGTGTAGTGGAAATCGACCTCGTTGGCGCCACAGACGAAGTCGCTCATCGCCGCCACCGTCCGGTCGGCGATCACATGGACCCGTTGGCGCAGGCCGACCAGGCCCAGATAGCCGGGCTTGCAGCCGAAATGGCGGTCGATCTCGGCGGCGGTCGCGAAGCGAAAACCGTTCTTCAGCCCGGGCAGCTTGCCGGCCTTGATTTCGTTGAGCGAGTGGTCGCCGCGCAGCAGCAGCAGCCAGACGGTGACCGTCGGCTCGCCGCCGCCCGCGCCAGGCGTTTCGGTGGCCAGCACGATCGACTTGACCGTGCTCTGCAGCGGCAGGCCGAGCAAGGCCGCGACCGCCTCGCAAGTGCTGCTGCCGGGCGTCGGCGTCTTCGTCATCTCGAGCGACGGCAGGGCGCGGTGAGCAATCAGCGGCAGCGCCTCGGCGAGCTCGATGTTGGCCGCGTAGTCCGACGTCGGGCAGTAGACGAGCGCGTCCTCCCCCGTGTCGGCAATCACCTGGAATTCATGCGACATGTCGCCGCCGATGGTGCCCGTGTCGGCGGCGACCGCCCGGAACTGCAGGCCCATGCGGTCGAAGATCCGCACGTAGGCGCCGTACATCCGCTGATAGCTCTTGCGCGCGGCCTCGATGTCACGGTCGAAGCTGTAAGCGTCCTTCATCGTGAATTCGCGGCCGCGCATCACGCCGAACCGTGGCCTGCGCTCGTCCCGAAACTTGGTCTGGATGTGATAGAAATTGCGCGGCAGCGAGCGGTAGCTCCGCAGCTCCTGGCGGGCGATGTCGGTGATCACTTCCTCGCTGGTCGGCTGGATGATGAAATCGCGCTCGTGCCGATCCTTGAGACGCAGCAGTTCGGCGCCGTACTTCTGGAACCGGCCGCTCTCCTGCCAGAGTTCGGCAGGCTGCACCACCGGCATCAGCAGCTCAATGCCACCCGCCTGGTTCATCTCGTCGCGGACGATGGCCTCGACCTTGCGGATCACCCGCAACCCCATCGGCATGTAGCTGTAGATGCCGGCACCGAGCCGCTTGATCATGCCGGCCCGCATCATGAGCCGGTGGCTGACCACCTCGGCGTCGGCAGGTGCTTCCTTGAGCGTCGAGACGAAGAAGTGCGAGGCTTTCATGCGGTGGGGCCCGGAGGGAACCGGGAGAACCGTCGGGCAGGAAACCCGTCACACCGGTGTAATATTGTCTGTAACTACGAACTGTGGGGTTGATTATGCTCGACCGTGAAGGGTTCAGACCCAACGTCGGCATCGTCCTGCTCAACCAGCGAAACCAGGTGTTTTGGGGCAAGCGCATCCGCACCCACTCCTGGCAGTTCCCGCAAGGGGGCATCAAGTACGGGGAAACGCCCGAGCAGGCGATGTTTCGAGAATTGCAGGAGGAAGTCGGCTTGGTGCAGGAGCACGTGCGCATCGTCGCCCGTACCCGCGATTGGCTGCGCTACGAAGTGCCCGACCACTTCATCCGGCGCGACGCGCGGGGCCACTACCGGGGTCAGAAGCAGATCTGGTTCCTGCTGCAACTCACCGGCCGCGACAGCGACATGAACCTGCGGGCCACCGATCATCCGGAGTTCGACGCCTGGCGCTGGAATGAGTACTGGGTGCCGCTCGACCTGGTGATCGAGTTCAAGCGCGATGTGTACCAGATGGCGCTGACCGAACTGGCGCGCTTTCTGCCCAGGGGCACGCACACCAACCGCTACCTGCGCGCCGGCATGCGACCGCATCACCATGCCTTCGAACAGCAAGCCGGGCAGGCGCCTCAGCACGAAGACGGCATGCTGTTGGCGCCCCAGTATTTCGGGCCGTCGGGCAAGGCGCCCAGCAACAACGGTTGAGCTGCCGGCCCGCCGGGCTGCGTCGGTCGTCTCGGACAGCCGGCCGTCCCCGGTCGTTTCGGGCGTCTGTGACAGTCGCTGAGCCGCGCCTGCGGCGGTTGCCCTCAGCCGATCACGACCAGGTTGTCCCGGTGGATGAGTTCCGGCTCGGCCAGGTAGCCGAGCAAGCTCTCGAACTCGGTGGAAGGGCGCCGGGCGATCAGGCGCGCTTCGGCGCTGCCGTAGTTGGCAAGGCCGCGGGCCAGCTCCAGGCCGGCCGGGTCGCGCACCGCGATCACGTCGCCACGGTGAAAGTCGCCGCGCACGTCGGTGACGCCGATCGGCAACAGGCTCTTGCCCTCCTCGCGCAGCTTGCGGGCGGCGCCGGCGTCGACGATCACCGTCCCGCGCAGCTGCAGGTGATCGACCATCCACTGCTTGCGGGCCGCGACCTTCGGTGTCGCGGCCACCAGCTCGGTACCGATCGACTCCCCCGCCGCCAGGCGCAGCAGCACATCGGCCTCGCGGCCATAGGCGATGACCGTGCTCGCGCCGCTGCCCGCTGCCCGCTTGGCCGCCAGCAC
>CAXTDH010000205.1:0-6194 GCA_964242405.1 uncultured Rhizobacter sp.
GGCAAGCCCGCCACCCCGCTGACCGCCCACTGGGTCGCGCGGCTCGACGGCGGCCGCCGGTTCGATGCGGCCGAGCTCGCGAGCGGCGTCGGCGCGACGGTTGCGCAACATCAGCCAGCGGGGTGATTCGGGCGCGAACAGGGCGACCCCGAACAGGGCGATGCCCGGCACCGCGGCTGCACCCAGCATCAGCCGCCAGTCGGTCTCGGCGGCCAGACGGCCGTTGACGAGGTAGGCGAGGAAGATGCCGATGGTGATCGCCATCTGGTAGCCGGAGACGAAACGGCCGCGCAGCCGAGCCGGTGCCAGTTCGGCGGCATAGAGCGGCGCCGCGACCGCCGCCACGCCGACGCCGGCACCGATCACGAGCCGTCCGATCACCAGCAGGGCGGCGTCCGGCGCGGCGTATTGCATCGCCGCGCCCAGCGTGAACAGGGCGCCGGCGACCAGTACCGTGCGTTTGCGGCCGAACCGGTCGGCCAATTCGCCACCGAGCAGCGAGCCCAGCAAAGCGCCCAGTGTGACCCAGCTGGTCACCACCTGCACCATCAACAGGCTGAGCTTGAACGCCGACTCGATGCCCGGCAGCGCCCCCGAGATGACGCCCTGGTCATAGCCGAACAGGGCGCCCGCGAACAGCACGATGACGAGCACCAGCGCCAACCAGCGCGTCATGCCGCCGGCCGCTGCGGGCGGCGTGGCGGCCGGGGATTCGAGAACCGTGCTCATAAAAAATTCCAGGTGAAACGAAAAGGGAGGGCTGCACACCCGGGTCGGGACGCACCGTGCGGCACGATGATGTGGTCGACTCCCGCAATCGTCTGTTCGCTAGCGAACGAAGCCGAAGGCGAGTTCGACGAGCGGACGGCCGTGGACAATGGGCCCACCGTCCTCCTTGTGCGCTGGCGCACAGACGTGCGGGCTCGGCCATGCGATGCTTCGGGGTTTGATTGCCCGACCGGGACGGCTGACGACCTCCGCCTGTCCGCCCCCGCGCGGTTCGCAACTCTTGCCCCGTCCCCCACGATGTTTGCACAATTCGTCGGCCCGGCTCGGCGGACGAACGCCTTTCAGGCCATCGCTCGTCGCTCGTCGACGTGGTCGTCATGACCCGGTCGACGGCGGCAGTCGATTGCGACGCCGCGCCGCTCGACCCTGCCGACGCGCGGGTGCTCGACCGCCTGCAGAAGGCCGCGTTCGACTACTTCGCCGCGGCGACGAACCCGCTCAACGGCCTGGTCGCCGACCGCGGCCGGGCCGGCTCACCGTCGAGCATCGCGGTGGTCGGCCTGGCGCTGTCGGCCCACACGGTCGGCGTCGAACGCGGCTGGATAGCCCGCGACGTCGCGGTCGCCCGGGCACTCGCGGCCTTGCGCTTCTTCTGGCACAGCAAGCAGGACGGGAGCGCCGCCTCCACCGGCTTCAAGGGCTTCTACTTCCACTTTCTCGACATGACGACCGGCCTGCGGACCTGGGAGTGCGAACTGTCGATCATCGACACCGCGCTGCTGATGGCCGGGGTGCTCACCGCGGCCGCCTACTTCGCCGGCGACGCGCCGGCCGAGGTCGAACTGCGCGGCCTCGCCGAGGCGCTGTACCGCAGAGTCGACTGGCGCTGGGCGCAGGGGGAGGACGACGCCGTGGCACTCGGCTGGAAACCGGACAGCGGCTTTCTCGCCTATGGCTGGATGGGCTACGACGAGGCGCTGATCCTCTACGTACTCGGCCTCGGCTCGCCGAGCCATCCCCTGAGCGCAGCCAGCTTCCGCGCCTGGACGATGACCTACCAGTGGGAGAACATGTACGGCCAGGAGTTTCTCTACGCCGGGCCGCTGTTCATCCACCAGCTCTCCCACGCTTGGCTCGACCTGCGCGGCGTCCGCGACGACTTCATGCGCGAGAAGCGATCCGACTACTTCGAGAACAGCCGGCGGGCGACGATCGTGCAACGCGAGTACGCGCGGCGCAACCCGCTCGACTTTCGAGGCTACGGAGCCGATCGTTGGGGGCTTTCGGCAGGTGACGGGCCGAAGGTGGCGCCGGTGCCGATCGCCGGTCGAAGCCAGTCCTTCTACGGCTATGCGGCCCGGGGCGTTCCCTACGGGCCGGACGACGGCACCATCGCCGGCCCGGCGATGCTGGCGTCGTTGCCCTTCGCCCCGGATCTCGTGCTGCCCGTGGTGCGCGGCCTTTGCAAGGCCGACCGCCTGGAGACGGACCGGACGCTGCTCGCCGGCGGCTTCAACGATTCGGCGCCTGGCGGGCCCGAGGGCGGCGCCTGGGTCTCGCAGGGCGCCTTCGGGTTCGACCAGGGCCTGGTCGTCCTGGCGATCGAGAACTTCCGCTCCGGCCTGGTGTGGCGCCTGACGCGCGGCATTCCCTGCTTTCGCGCCGGTCTGCGCCGGGCCGGCTTCCGCGGCGGCTGGCTGGGCGGTCGCTGGGCGCCGCGGTGAACGCCGCTGCGCCCCTCGATACAGCCGACAGCGCCCAGGCGTTGTCCGACCGCGAACTGCTCGCGAACGTCCGACCGCCCGACTGGCGCAATCCGGTGCCGCGGGGCCCCTATCAGCTGCTGGTGATCGGCGCCGGGCCGGCCGGAATCGTCGCCGCCCGGACGGCCGCCGCGCTCGGGGCCAGGGTGGCGCTCGTCGAACGCGACCGCCTCGGCGGCGACTCGCTCAATTACGCGTCCGTCCCCACCAAGACCTTGATCCGCACCTCGCGCAACTATGCCGACATCCGCGGCGCGGCTGCGTTCGGCGGCGAGGCGCCGGCCGGACCACGGGTCGATTTCACCCTGGCGCTGGAACGGGTGCACCGCGTCCGCACCCGCATCAGCCGGGCGAATTCCGCGGCGCGGCTGGTCGAACTCGGCATCGACCTGTTCTTCGGCGCCGCCCGGTTCACCGGTCCGCGGACGGTCGAGGTGGACGGCCTCGCGCTGCGCTTCGGCAAGGCCCTGATCGCAACCGGCTCGCGGCCGAAGAAAGCCGAAATCCCCGGGCTTTCCGAGTGCGGTTACATCGATGCCGAGCGGGGCTTCAAGCTGACCGAGCTGCCGGCCAGCCTGCTGGTGATCGGCGGCGGCCCGGGCGGTTGCGAAGGGGCGCAGATGATGGCCCGGCTCGGCGTACGGACCATCATCGCCATGGCCGAGCCCTTGTTCCTGCCGGGCGAGGAGCGCGACGCCGCGCACATGGTCTCCGATGCGCTGGCGCGCGACGGTGTCGAGATCCACCTCAACACCCGGGTCACGGCGGCCCGCATGGAGGGCGGCCGCAAGGTGCTGGATCTGGTCAACGGCGGCGACTGTCGGAGCGTGACCGTCGACACGGTCTTCGTCGGTATCGGCCGGGACCCGGCGATCGACGGCCTCGACCTCGAGGTGGCCGGCATCGCGGCGACGATCGACGCCGGCATCCAGGTCGACGACTACCTGCGAACGACCAACCGGCACGTGTACGCGGCCGGCGACGTCTGCCTGGCACAGAAGTTCACGACCACCGCCGATGCTTCCGGCCGGCTGGTGGTTCGCAATGCGCTGTTCCCGTTCGGCAAGAAAATGAGCTCGCTCGTCTTTCCGTGGTGCACCTACACCGACCCGGAAATCGCCCACGTCGGCCTCTACGTCCGCCAGGCGCGGGAGCGCGGCATTCCGGTCAAGACCTTCACCGTGCCGATGCACGATGTCGACCGCGCCATCGCCGACGGCGAGGAGAACGGCTTCGTCAAGATTCACGTCGCCGAGGGCAGCGACCGCATCCTCGGGGCGACGATCGTCGCCCGGCATGCCGGCGAGATGATCAACGAGCTCTCGCTGGCGATGGTGGCCGGGATCGGCCTGCGCAAGCTGGCCCGGGTGATGAGGGCGTACCCGACCCAGGCCGAGGCGATCCGGATGGCCGCCGATCATTACGAGGCGACCCGGCTGACGCCGCTGCGGCGCCGGCTGTTGACCACCTGGCTGCAGATTCGAGGTCTTGGCCGCTGACCCCCGGCCGCCGGCGCTGACCGCTGGCGGCTGACCGCCAGCCGCGGATCGCGGGCCGCTGACCGCCGGCTGCTGATGTACGGACACCGGAACCCGCCGTCGCGCTTCAGCCAGCCGCCGGCCAGCCGATAACCGTCTTGCCTGCAAGCGGTTCCCGTTCTCTACCGTCCCCAAATCTCCAATGTCATGTCCTTGACCGACCGATACCGGCGGCTGCCGCTGCGGGCGAAGCTCTCGCTCTGGGTGTCGCTGGGCGTCTCGGCGATCGTCGTGGCGCTGATGCTCGCCATGCTGCTGGCGCTGGATCACGCGACCCGGCGTTCGGTGACGCAGGTGCAGGCGGCGCTAGTCGAAGGCGTCGTCCGTGACATCGACAGCAAGGTGGAGATGCGCCGTGATGCGCTCAGCTCCGGTGGCGCCGCGCTCGGTGAGCGCCTGGCGATCCGTGAAAGTGCCGAGACCGAAGAGTACTTTGCATCGAGACCGCTGCTGCGCCGCAGTTTCGACACCGTCCTGCTCGTCGACCCCGACGGGCGCGTCGTCTACAGCAGCGGCGGCCTGCGGCCCGTGCAGGCCAGGCCGAATCTCTCGGACCGTGCCTATTTCAAGGAGGTGTTGCGGACCGGCGAATCGGTGATCGCCGAACCGCTGATCTCGAAGATCGCACCGGTGCCCGTGATGACGTTCGCCGCGCCGGTTCGCCAGCGTGACGGCCGGATCGCCGGCGTGCTGGTCGGCTTGCTGCGCCTGGACAAGCCGAACTTCATCTCGGAGGTGAGCGCCTCCAGAATCGGCGATGCCGGTTACTTCGTTCTCACGACCCTGGGCCCCGTCCCGACCTTCATCGCCCATCCGCATGCCGATCGCGTCATGCAGGCCGTGCCGAGCACCGGCGCCGGCGGCGGGTTCGCGGCGGCTCGGCAAGGCGGCTTGCAGACGGTCGAGGGGCTGGACAGCGACGGCACCGCCGCCCTGATGACGCGCCGCGCGCTGCGCGCCGCGCCCTGGATGGTGGAGGCGGTGTACCCGACGGCAGAGGCATTCGCCGGTCTGCGAAACCAGCAACGGCAGATCGTCGCCGTCGGGGCTTCGATCGCCGTGGCCTCGGGCGGACTCGTCTGGTGGCTGACCGCCGCGCTGCTCGCCCCGCTCTACAAGCTGCGCCGGGCGATGCAGCTCGACGCCACCGGCTCGGAGAACATGCTGCAGGACGTCACCGCCGACAGCGCCGACATGGCAGCGCTTCTGGAGGCCTACTACGCGCAGAAAAGTCGCAGGTTGACGTCGGAAGCCGCGCTCGAGGCCAGCCAGCGGCGCCTGCGCAGCATCACCGACAGCGTGCCGGCGATGATCGCCTTCGTCGACCCGACCCAGCACTACCGCTTCGCCAACGCCTGTTTCAAGGGCAGCATGGGCATCGAACCCGAGGCGCTGATCGGCCAGTCGATGGCCGAGTTTCTCGGGCCGGTCGCCTATGCCGAGCTGCTGCCCGATATCGAGGGCGCACTGCGCGGCGAGCGTCGCCGCTTCGAGCGAACCGGCTGGAAGCGCAATGCCGAGACGCACTTCCTGGTCGAATACGCCCCGGAATTCACGGCCGACGGCAAGCCCGCCGGCTTCGTCGCGATGGTGCTCGACATCACCGAGCGCAGGCGCATGGAGATCGCGCTCGCCCAGAGCGAACAGCGGGTGCGGACCATCACCGACCAGCTGCCGGCGATGATTTCGCACTTCGACCGGGACCTGCGCTACACCTTCGCCAACGCCACCGTCGGGCAGATGTTCGGCTGCACCTCGGCGAGCCTGATCGGCCGATCGCTGCGCGAGGTTCGTGGCGAAGCGGTGTTCGCTGAAGTCGCGCCGTGGATGCACCGCGTGCTCGCCGGCGAGACGGTCTCATTCGAGACGACGTACCGACGCAGTGACGGGTCGCTGCAGCACTTCGAGGCCAATTACCTCCCCGAGATCGATGCCGCGGGCCAGGTCGTCGGCCTCTACGCGCTCACCTTCGAGGTGACCGAGCGCAAGCAAAAGGAGGCGCAGCTGCGCGCCAGCCAGCAACTGCTCGACCGTACCGGCGCGATCGCCGGGATCGGTGGCTGGTCGCTCGAAATCTCCTCGGGGGTCGTCAGTTGGACCGACGAGACCCGCCGCATCCACGAGGTGGACGACGACTTCGCGCCCAGCCTCGGCAACGCCATCG
>CAXTDH010000206.1:0-6178 GCA_964242405.1 uncultured Rhizobacter sp.
AGGCCGGCCTCGACATGAAGGCGGTGCTCGAGGTCATCGGCAAGGGCGCGGCGCAAAGCTGGCAGATGGACAACCGTGGGCCGACGATGATCGACGACAAGTTTGATTTCGGCTTCGCCGTCGACTGGATGAGGAAGGACCTCGGCCTGGTGCTCGACGAAGCCCGGCGCAACGGCGCCCGCTTGCCCGTGGCCGCGCTGGTCGACCAGTTCTACGCCGATATCCAGGCAGCCGGCGGCAACCGGCTCGACACCTCGAGCCTGCTGAAGCGGCTGCGCTAGAAGGTCTCGTCAGCTCGCTTTCGTCACACCGGCTGAAGAGGTGATCAGCCTTCGGGCAACCCGTCACCACGCCGTGCTCGGGCATCGCTTGCCAGGTGTTCGACCATGGCATCGATGAACACGCGCACCTTCGCCGACAGGCTGCGATGACTCGCGTAGAGCGCGTGCACGTCGACCGATTCACACGGTTGATCGGGCAAGACGCGAACCAGCGTGCCGGCTTCGATCGAGGCCCTTGCATGAAAGTCAGGCAGCCAACCGATGCCGGCCCCTTGCTCCAACACGGTCAGCAGGACCGCCGGCTCCGGGATCACCGTGCCGGGTTGGGTGTCGACCTGGCGAAGCTCGCCTGATGCCGTGCGGAAGTTCCACGATCCGTGCCGGTCGGCGTGGGCGATCAGCGTGTGGGCGCTCAAGTCGTCGACGACTTGCGGCGTGCCGCGTGACTGCAGATAGGCCGGGCTGGCGCAGGGCCAGAGCTCGATCGTCGACAACTTGCGGGCAATCAGTTCGGAGTCGCGCAGCGGACCGATCCGGATCGAGACATCGATGTCCTCGGTGAGCAGATCGACCATGCGGTTGTCGACGCTGAGGACGATGCGGACATCGGGGTAACGCGCGAGGAACGCCGGTAAAAGCCGTGCGAGCGGCCCGGTAGCGAACGTGAAGCCGACGCTGATGCGCAGCGTCCCGCTCGGCTTGCCGACCAACGCGCCGATGGCGTTCTCCGCCTCGCCGACGTCATCGAGGATGCGGCTCGCGTGCTGGTAGAGCAGGCGGCCCGCATCGGTGAGCTTGAGATGCCGCGTCGATCGCTCGACGAGCGGCATGCCGACCGCCGCCTCGAGCCGGACGAGTGACCGGCTCAACGACGACTTGGGGCTGCGCAGCGCGCGCGCTGCGGCCGAGATGCTGCCGAGGTCGGCAATTCGCACGAAAGCACGGAGCTGGACGAGATCGAGCACGGGCCATCGTTCCAGAACTGGAACGTCGAGTCCATCACCGAGCCACTAGTCACCAACGGGCGCAAGGGCAAACACTAGGCCCCTTTGCAAAGGACTCCTGATGAACCAGACCATTCTCCTCGCCGGCTCGACCGGCATGCTCGGCAGCCGGATCGCTCGCCACCTGCTCGACCAGCCCGGTGCTCACCTGCGCCTGCTCGTCCGATCGGCGGCGAGCCCGGCGCTGAAGCCGTTCCTCGACCGCGGCGCCGAGATCATCGAGGGTTCGCTGACGAATCCCGCGTCGCTCGATCGAGCGACACGAGGCGTCGACGTCATCGTCTCTGCTGTCCAGGGCGGCGCCGACGTCATCATCGATGGCCAGGTGGCACTTGCCCGAGCCGGCAAGCGCAATGGCGTGCGCCGCATCCTGCCCTCCGATTTCGCGCTCGACCTGTTCAAGGCGACGCCCGGAGAAAGCGCCGCTTTCGACATGCGCCGCCAAGCCGACGAGCAGATCGCGGCGACCGGCCTGGAGCAAGTCAACATCCTGCAGGGCGCGTTCATGGACGTGGTGATGCCCGGCATGGGCTCGATCGACCTCGAGGCCGGCACCGTGGGCTTCTACGGCAACGGCGACGAGCCCTTCGAAGTCACCAGCCTGGACGACACGGCACGGATGACGGCCAAGATGGCGCTGGACCGCGGAGTGCCCCCGGGCAAGTTCGCCTTCGCCGGCGACCGCATTTCCTTTCGCGACGCGGGCCGCATCATCGGCGAACGCGCCGGCCAGGTTCTTCGACCCGTCTCCTTTGGCTCGGAAGCCGACCTGCGCGCGGCCATGGCAGGCGCCGATCCCGATAAGCGCGTGATGCTGGGTTATTTGCTCTGCATGCTGACCGGGCAGACGTCGCTGGACGCGTTGCAAAACGACCGCTATCCGGATGTGCCGCTCGAAACCTTCGGCAGGTTCGTCGAGCGCAAGTTGCCGCCCGCGGTGTCGTGATTGAAGCCTGAATGCTCATTGCATCGAACCAACGAACCAAACGAACCAAACGATAGGCTCATCATGAAACAAACCATTCTCGTCATCGGTGGAACCGGCACCCAAGGCGGCGCGACGATCGATGCGTTGTTGTCCCGCGGGGACGATTGGGACGTCAGGGCGCTGGTCCGCAACGCCGACTCACCCAAGGCGCGCGCCCTGGCTGAGCGCGGCGTCCAGCTGGTCACAGGTGATCTGAACGACGCTGACTCGGTCGCGCGGGCGATGGCGGGCGCTTGGGGTGTCCACAGCGTTCAGACGCCCCTGGAAGGCGGCCCGGGCGCCGAAGAGCGGCAAGGCAAGCTCGTGGCGGCCGCGGCTAAGACCGCAGGTGTGCGCCATTTCGTCTACTCATCCGTTGCCGGGGCGGAACGTCACTCCGGCATACCGCACTTCGAAAGCAAGTGGCGCGTCGAGCAACACATCGCGTCGCTCGAGCTGCCTGCGACGGTTTTGCGGCCGGTGCTGTTCATGGACAACTTCGCGACCCTCGGGTTTCGTACCGTGATGCTCGCCATGTTGCGAACGTTCGTGCCCGAGCAGCAACCCACGCAGATGGTCGCCGCCGCCGACATCGGGCAGTTGGCAGCGAAGGCTTTCGCGGATCCCGATCGCTACATCGGCCAGGCAATCGAGCTGGCCGGGGACAGCGTGACGCGGCAACAGCTGGTGAGCGCCCTGCGCCGTCATGGGCGACGGCCCGCGATCACGCTGAAGGTGCCCGGCTGGCTGCAAGGCCGCGTGCCAAAAGAGTACAAGTTGATGATGGCCTGGATCGCCAACGAGGGATTCAAGGCCGACCTTCCGCGGCTTCAGGCCCACCACCCTGAATTGATGCGAATCGAGGACTGGGCGCCAAGCCGGTGACACGCCCACCGATGGTTGTTTCTCGCGCCGAACCGGCGCATTGATGCCGGCTTTGCCACCGGTCGGCGGCGATGACATCCGCCAGCGGGCGCAACTCGGCGATGAGCAGAGAGCCTCGGGCGGCATCGACCTCTACCCAAGCTCGAACCATCGAGCAGCAGCGTTGGCGTCCTGGATGCACCACTACGACCGGCATCGGCCACACTCCGCCGTTGCTCACCGTCCACCCGTCACTCGCCTCGCTTCGATGGGAACAACGTGTCGAGAAACTACAGCTAGGCGCCTGCCTGCGCGGCAATCGGGACGTTGCCCGCAGCCGGCGGCACCGGCGTGATCGCGGCTCGCCCGTCCAGCACCGCCTGCAGATTGTCGAGCGTGAGCTGCAGCATCGCGGCCCGCGTCTGGTGTGTCGCCGAGCCGGCGTGCGGCGCGAGCACCACATTCGGCAGGCGGCATAGCGGCGAGTCGCCGAGCGGCTCTTGCTCGAACACGTCGAGCGCTGCACCGCGCAGCGAGCCGTCGGTCAGGGCGCGGCAGAGCGCGGCCTCGTCGACGACGCTGCCGCGCGCCAGGTTCATGAGCCAGCCGCTGGCGAGCGCGTCGAGCACCTGGGCGTCGATCAGATGGTGCGTGGCAGCGCCGCCCCGGCAGGTGATGACCATGATGTCGATTTCCGGCGCCATGGCGAGCGCGTCCGGGAAATGCCGGTAGGGCACGTCGCTGCGCCGCCGGCCGGCATAGGCGAGCGAGACATCGAAGGCCTCGAGCCGCCGGGCGAACTGCTGGCCGATGCGGCCCAGGCCGACGATGCCGACCCGCTGCCCGGCGAGGCTCGTCATGAGGGGATAGGGCGCCGTTCGCCAGCCGCCGTCTCGCACATACCGGTCGGCCGCGGGGATTTCGCGCAGCAGCGCGAGCAAGAGGCCGATGCCGAGCTCGCAGACGGCCGCGTCGAGCACGCCGGGCGTGTGGGTGACGACGATGCCGCGCTGCTGCGCCGCGGCGACTGGAATCTTGTCGAAGCCGACGCCGCACGTCGAGATCACCCGCAGCGACGGCAAGGCGTCGACGACCGTCAGCGGCACGTCGAAATTGCTTTGGGTGATGATCCCGCGGACCGAGCGGCGCAGCTCGTCATCGGCAAGCGCATCGGCAGGGCTCACACAGCGAAAGCCGCGGTCGATCAGCACTTGCTGCTCGGGCGGGAAGCTGCCGACCAGCACCACCGTTTCGAGCACGTCGGACGTCGGCGAAGACAAGGTTGGGTCCACGATTGGAGACGGCGCGTGCCGCATCTGCGCTTGAGGTTTCAGGGGTTTCAGGGGTTGAGCGCTTGAGGGCTTGAGGGCTCGAGGGCCTGAGAGCTTCAGGACTTCACGGCTTCACGGCTTGGACGCGGCCGGCCGCGGCGGCTCCATGCCCGCCAGCGCGTTCTCGCTAACGATGTCGAACACCTTCACCACCTTGACCACGCCGCCCACACCCCGGGCCACGTCCGACGCGCGCTTCGCTTCGCGTTCCGACACCACCCCCATCAGGTAGACCACGCCGTTCTCGGTCACGACTTTCACGCTGTTGGCCTGGACATCCTTCGCCTCGACCAGGCTCGCCTTGACCTTGCTGGTGAGCAAGGTGTCGTTCGAGCGCGTGCCGAGCGACGTCACGGGCCCGAGCGACAACTCGTTGACGACCGCCCGCACGGTCGAGATGCTGCCGACCGCCTGCTCTACCTTCGCCTTGTCGCTCTCCGCGGGCACTTCGCCAGTGATCAGCGCCATCCGGTTGTAGCTGGTGACGCTGATGTGGCCGCGGTCGCCGATCGCCTCCCGGATCCGGGCGATCGATTTGATCTCGATCGATTGGTCGTCGACCTGGGTGCCGGAGCTTCGGCGGTCGATCGCGACCATCGAGCCGCCGACGAAGGCGCCGCCGAGCAGCAGCGGCACGCAGCCGCCCAGCAACGGCAACGCAACGATCAGCGCGAGCGCCAGCGGCCGTGACCAGGCCGGTCGCCGTGCGAACGCCCGCTTCGCGGCGGCTGCGCCATGCGGTCTGTGGGTGAGCTTCATGTGGCTTCCTGTTCGCCGAGCAACTGCAGATCGACCGCGTCGCAGAGGCAGTGCAGCACCAGCAGGTGGACCTCTTCGATGCGGGTGGGGCGGTCGTGCGGGACGCAGATCAGCACGTCGGTGTCGGTGAGCAACTCACGCAGCCGGCCGCCCTTCTGGCCGGTCAGGGCGATAACCGACATGTCCTTGGCCCTGGCGGCCTGGCTGGCGGCGATGACGTTGGCCGAGTGGCCGCTCGGGCTGATGGCGAGCAACACGTCGCCCGGCTGCCCGAGTGCCTGCACCTGCTGCGCGAACACCGATTCGTAGTCGGACTCATCGGCGATGTGGGTCAGCATGCCCGAGTCGGTGGTCAGCGCGATCGCCGCCAGGCCCGGCCGCTCGCGCTCGAAGCGGCCGACGAAGCCGGCGGCGAAGCGCTGGGCATCGCCAGCCGAACCGCCGTTGCCGCAACACAGCACCTTGCCCCCGGCCGTGATGCAGCCGACCAGCAGGTCGACCGCATCCTCGATCGGCTTGGACAGCACCTCCGCGGCAGCGTATTGAAGGTCGGCGCTGTCGAAGAATTGCTGCTGGATGCGTTGTTCGAGCATGAGCATCGATGATATGACACCGAGGGTGGCGGATCGGTTCCGTGCGCTTGTGGTGCCAGCCAGGAAGCGGCACACCTGCAGGCTGTGGCTAGCTGTCGCAAATGAATCAGATCCATGCTTTAATCGATGCATGAGTCAAGAATCCGCCTCACGGGCTTCCTCGGGGCGGCAAGATGCTCGTGCCGCCATCTGGACCCTGCTCGACGTTGAGTCAGGTTGCGGCACACCACCGGCTTCCGGGTGCCGAGGCAGTGGTGCTGCCGTGCGAGATTTCGGAGGCGGAACCGGAGAAGGAAACGAGAGTGCAACCCGCCAGCACCGCCAGCGCGCCGCTCTTCACGACTCGGCCGGCCCCGCCCGGATCACCACCCGCATGGCC
>CAXTDH010000207.1:0-2451 GCA_964242405.1 uncultured Rhizobacter sp.
CCGGTCGAAAACCCCGGCCTGCCGCTGATGCTGGTGATGTTCGAGCAGGCCGAGGCGACGCTCGGCCTGGAAGCGGCCCAGGGCGCGCCCAAGGATCCGATGCAGGTGATGCTCGAGGAAGAGTTGCGTCGCACGCGCGAGGAACTGCACGGCACCCTGGGTGAATCGGCCGCCTCGACCGAGGAATTGCGGGCCTCGAACGAGGAGTTGCAGGCGATCAACGAAGAATTGCATTCGACCACCGAGGAGCTCGAGACGAGCAAGGAGGAGCTGCAGTCGGTCAACGAGGAGCTGATCACCGTCAACCAGGAATTGAAGGACAAGGTCGCCGAGACCAGCCAGGTCAACGACGATCTGAAGAACCTGATCGCCTCCACCGACATCGCCTCCGTCTTCGTCGACCGCGACATGCGCATCAAGCGCTACACCCCGAGCGCGTCGCGCCTCTTCAACCTCATCGGCTCGGACATCGGCCGGTCGCTCCTCGACATCACCCATCGGCTCGATTACCCGGGGCTGGAGCAGGATACGGTCGATGCCTTCCAGTCGTTGCAGGTGATCGAGCGGGAGGTGACGGGGGAGGGCGGCAGCACCTTTCTGGTCCGGGTTCGGCCCTACCGCACCCACGAGGACGTGATCGGTGGCGCGGCGTTCAACTTCGTCGACATCAGCGCCGTCCGGCACGCCGAGGAACGCCTGCGCGTCGGCGAGGCCAACCTGAAGTTCGTCGCCGAAAGCACCCAGGATTACGCCATCGTCACCACCGATCCCGACGGCCGGGTGACGGGCTGGAACCAGGGTGCCCAGCGCCTGTTCGGCTACCAGGAGCAGGAGATCGTCGGCCAGATGATCGACATCATCTTCACGCCCGAGGACCGGGCCGCCGGCCTGCCTCAGCGGGAGCGTGCGACCGCCCATGAAAGTGGCCGCGCGCTCGACGAGCGCTGGCACGTCAGGAAAGACGGCGGCTCTTTCTACTGCAGCGGCATCATGACGCCGCTGCACGAGCACGGCCGGCTCGTCGGCTTTGCCAAGATCTCTCGCGACCAGACCGAACCGAAGCGGGCGGAGCGGCAGCTCCAGTCGCTGCTGGTCCAGGAGAAGGAGATCCGCGCCGAACTGCAACGCGCCATCGCCCTCAAGGACGAATTCCTGGCGGTGATGTCGCACGAGCTGAAGCAGCCGCTCAACCTCATCCACATCAACGCGGAGATGATGTCGCGGCTGCCGGAAGTCCGGCAGGCGCCGTCGGTGGCGCGCGCCGCCGACATCATCCGGCGGGCCGTGCTCAGCCAGTCGAAGATCATCGACGACCTGCTCGACCTCTCACGTCTGCGGACCGGCAAGTTCGGCCTGACCGCCAACGCCATGGACTGGCGCAACACCGTCAACAAGGTGCTCGACGCCGTGGCGGCGGATGCCGAGGCCCAGCGCCTGACGGTGCTCCGCGAACTCGACTCGGCGCCGGTCTGGATCCTGGCCGATCCGGTCCGGGTGGAGCAGATCGTCTGGAACCTGGTGAGCAACGCGCTCAAGTTCACGCCCTCCGGCGGGACAGTGCGGGTAGAGCTGACGACCGACGGCGCGATGGCCCGGCTCGATGTCGACGATACCGGCCAGGGCATCGCGCCGGATTTCATCGAGGACATCTTCGACATGTTCCGCCAGGCCGACCGCTCGACGACCCGGCCGCAAGGCGGCATGGGCATCGGCCTGGCGCTGGTGCGGCAACTCGCGGAGGCGCAGGGCGGCAGGGTGGCCGTGGCCTCGGGTGGCATCGGCCGGGGCGCTCATTTCAGCGTCTGGCTGCCGCTGGTCGAAGCCGGGCACGGCAACATCGGCGGCCAGACGCCCCTGCCGGCACTCGCCGGGTTGCGTGTGCTCGCCGTCGACGACACTGGCGACGCGCTCGAATCCTTCGCCACGCTGCTGCGCCTCGAAGGGGCCGAGGTGACCGCCGTGGCGAGCGGCCACGCGGCGCTGGAAGCACTGGCCCAAGGCCACTACGACCTCCTGCTGTCGGACGTTGCGATGCCCGAGATGGACGGCTACCAGTTGATCGCGACCTTGCGCGACGACCCGGCGACGCGTCAGCTGCCGGCCGTCGCGCTGACCGGCTTCGGCCGGCCCCAGGACGCGAAAAAGGCGTTGGCCGCCGGCTTCGACGCCCACCTGGCCAAGCCGGTGGTGATCGAGGAGCTGTTGCAACTGGTGGCCAGGTTGCTCGCCTCGCGCCGCTCGGCGCCCGGTCCAGAGACTGTTCGCAGCGCCGCGGGCGAGTAGCTCGGACCGTGGTGCCGCTCGTTTCCGCCTTCCGGCTCGGGATGTTCTCCGAATCGCTCACAATGCAGGCGCGCGGCGCTGGGATCAGTCGCCGCGGCGGTGGTTGCCGCAGGTCCTGGCAACGCAGTCATGTTTCGTTCGCAGGGAGGTTGTTGAATGCGTCATGCC
>CAXTDH010000207.1:2461-6159 GCA_964242405.1 uncultured Rhizobacter sp.
GTCGCCGGGGGGGTTGTCGGATGCGGCGGGCGCGGGTGGTCGACGACGAGGCCGATTCGGCGGAGATGGTCGCTGCCTTGATCGCCGGGGAGGGCTTCTCGGTGGCAGTGGCCGGATCGCTGCGCGAAGCCCGTCGTCAGATGGCGATGCAGGCCCCCGATGTCGTCCTGCTCGACCTGATGCTGCCGGACGGCAACGGGATGGAGCTCTTCAACGACATCAAGCTGCTGCCCAACGCCGAGGTGGTGCTGATCACCGGCTATGCGAGCGTCGAGACGTCGGTGCAGGCGCTGCGGCTCGGGGCCGCCGACTATCTCGTCAAGCCGATCAACTTGAAGCAGCTGCGCGGCGTGCTGTCGCGGGTCAAGCGGCCGTCGACCTTGCATGCCGATGCCGCCGACCTGCAGGCCACGCTCGAGAGCGACGGCCACTTCGGCTTGCTGTGGGGCCGCGCCGGGCCGATGCGCCGGGTCTACGAACAGATCCTGCGCGTCTCCGGCACGGCGGTCACCGTTTTCGTGACCGGCGAGAGCGGCAGCGGCAAGGAGCTCGTCGCCCGGACGGTGCACGACCTGAGCCGGCGCCGCGGCCGGCCGTTCCTGGCGGTGAACTGCGGTGCCATCTCGCCCAACCTGATGGAGAGCGAGATCTTCGGCCACGAGAAGGGCAGCTTCACCGGCGCCGAACGGCAGCACCAGGGCTTTTTCGAGCGGGCGAGCAGCGGCACCCTGTTCCTCGACGAAATCACTGAAATGCCGCTCGAGTTGCAGGTCAAGCTCCTGCGGGTGCTCGAGACCGGCACCTTCATGCGGGTCGGCTCGACGCAGACGCTCGAGACCGACGTCCGCATGATCGCCGCGACCAACCGGGACCCGCTCAAGGCGGTGGCGAGCGGCAAGCTGCGCGAAGACCTGCTCTACCGGCTCAATGTCTTCCCGATCCACATGCCGGCCTTGCGCGACCGCATCGAGGACGTTCCCCTGATCGCCAATTACTTCCTCGCCGAAATATCGAGGCGCGAAGGCCAGACCAAGCACTTCGCGCCCCAGGTGCTCGAGCGGTTGAACGAGTACCGCTGGCCCGGCAACGTCCGCGAACTGCGCAATATCGTCCACCGCGCCTATGTCATGGCGCGCGAGAACACCATCGTCGACGAATGCCTGCCGGCGAGCGGCGAAGCGGCGGTGACGCCCGCGACCGGCGCGCCGGTGCTGCGCATCGAGATCGGCTCGTCGCTGGCGGAAATCGAGCGCCAGGTGACGCTCGCGACGCTGGAGCACTTCGGCCGCCACAAGGAGCGGACGGCGGCGGCTCTCGGGGTCAGCTTGAAGACGCTCTACAACCGGCTCAAGGAATACGCCACCGTGCCGGATTACGTCGACGCCGACGCTGCCGTCATCGGCAACGGCAGCTGATCCGGCCGGCGCGCCAGGGGCGGCGGTTCAGGCCCTTGCCGGCTCCGCAGCCTCGCCCGTGTCGGCGGACGCCTTCATCGCGCCGCGAATGTTCATGGCCGCCAGGCAGGCCTGGAGGGCGATCAAGGCGTAGGCGTTGGTGTGCACCCCCCAGACGACCCAGGCGACATTGCTGACCAGAAACAGCCAGAAGCCGAGGTTGCGCTTCCACTTGTGATTGGCGGCGACGAAGTAAGCCGCGACGACGGTCACCGCCATCGCCGGCCATTGCATGGCATCGAGGTAGTCCATGGGCTCAGGCGCTCGGTTGCTCGGGCGCCGGCCCACGGGTCGGCCCCTGCGGCGCTGACAAGCGAACCGTCTTGCCATCGGCCCGCGCCGATGCATAGAGGGCTTCCATGATGCGGTGATCCTGCAGGCCTTCCTCCCCAGGCGTGTGCGGCATGCGGTTGCTTCGTACGCATTCGGCCATGTGATCCATCTCCATTGCAAACTGGTCCTTCTCGGCAATATTCGGTTCGATCACGCGTTCCTTTCCGTCGGCCACGTCGCCGATGCGCAGCCGGATGCCCTGGTAGGCATAGGCGGGGTCGAGCTCAGCCCACGCGTCGGTGCCCATCAGGCGCATGAACTGGGCGCGATGGGTGCCGTAGCTGGTGTGGCAGGTCGCCTGCAAGCCGCTCGGGAAGCGCATCATGAAGTGCATAGTCTCCTCGACTTCGGAGAAGCGCGGGTCGCCGGGCGTCGAGTACATCCAGGCCGCGACCTCGGATGGTTCCTCGCCACTCACGAAGCGCGACGCGTTGAGGCAGTAGAGGCCGATGTCCGGCAGGGCGCCGCCGCCGGCCAGCGCCTTTTTGAGTCGCCATTGCGCGGGGTTGCCCTGAAACTGGGAGTTGGTGCTGATGAACTCCTTCAAGGTGCCGAACTTCTTCTCACGTACCATGCGCAGGATCGCCTGGTTCTTCGGCTCGTACTGGCTGCGGTAGGCGATCATCAACTGGCGGTTCGCGGTTTTGCAGGCGTCGATCATCTGCTGGCATTCGCGCACGTTCATCGCCATCGGTTTCTCGCACAGCACATGCTTGCCGGCCTGGGCCGCGCGCACGGTGTACTCGAGGTGCAGGCTGTTCGGCAGGACGATGTAGACGACGTCGACGTCCGCGTTCTGGGCAATGCGGTCGAAATTCCGGTAGTCGTAGACCGCCTCGTCGCGAATGTCGTGCTGGCGGGCGAGCTTCAGCGCCTTGTCGCGGTCACCGCTCACCAGCGCCACCGGCTTGCAGTGGCGCGTCTTGCCGAACGCCGGCATGATCTGATTGACCGTCAGCCGGCCGATACCGACCACGGCGAAGCCGATGCGCCGGCTCGGCGGGTCGGCCGGGTCGGGCGAACGCTCCTGCATCTCGGACGGCGCATAGTCGCTGGGGAAATCGATACGGTTGTCGGCAGCGCTGTTGCCGGTCTGCGCCCATGCCGCCGAAGCCATCAGGGGTGCCATGGTACCCGCCGCCTGAGCCAGGAAACGGCGACGGGCACCGGGCACCGGCAGGGCGGCGCTGTCGGCAAGGGGTTTCAGTGGGTCGGGCAAGGGGTGTGGCAAAGGCATCGATGCTCCAGAAGACTGGCCGATTCGGCAACGGAGGTGCCCAGCGGCTCGGCGAAACGTCCGACACGGCAGCGGGCGCCAAGCTGCTTCATGGCCTGCGGTGTCGCTCTACGCTTTGGGCTGCGATTCTCCCGAATTCTTTCCAGCTGCGTCGTCTTCGAAGGATTCCCATGGCAAACAGCCCGAGGGCAAAAGCCGAATCGATCGACGCACTCGGTCGGTATAAGGCGAAGCGTGACTTTTCGATCACCTCGGAGCCGGCAGATGGCGGCGAGCCGGGCGGCGATGCGCTGACGTTCGTCGTCCAGAAACACTGGGCAACGCGGCTCCACTACGACTTTCGCCTCGAGCTCGGCGGCACGATGAAGAGCTGGGCGGTGCCCAAGGGGCCGAGCTTCGATACGCGCGACAAGCGCATGGCCGTTCATGTCGAGGACCATCCGATTGCCTACTCGAGCTTCGAGGGCACGATTCCGGAAAAGCAGTACGGCGCCGGCAAGGTGATCATCTGGGACAAGGGAACCTGGACGCCTGTCGGCGACCCGCACGCCGGCTATCGAAACGGTGACCTGAAATTCGAGCTGCAGGGCCACAAGCTGCGAGGGCGCTGGGTGCTCCTGCGCATGAAGGGCAAAGGGGAAAAGCAGGAGCCGTGGCTGCTGATCAAGGAGAAG
>CAXTDH010000208.1:0-6073 GCA_964242405.1 uncultured Rhizobacter sp.
GTGATCGACAGCGCCGAGAAGGTGCGGCTGCGCGTCGACGGCAAGGAGGGAGAGGTGGTCGCTCTCAAGGACGTTCCCACCCGGGTCCGCGACCTTCAGGCGGGCGACGCCAAAACGCCGGTCGTCATCTCCGCTGACCGGTCGATCCGCTACGAGACGGTCGTCAAGGTCATGGACAGCCTGCAGCGCGCCGGGGTGTTGCGGCTCGGTCTTTCGGTGAAGAACGCCGGGGGCTCCTGAGCGCCGGGTCCGACCACCATGCTGGCCGCCGTTGCTGACCTGGGGATGACCCGCGACCCGTTCATTCCGCGCCAACCGCCCGGCCTGCGGCTCGGCTTGCTGCTGGCTCTGCTCGCTCACGCGCTGCTGATCGTCGGCCTGGCGTTCAGTGTCGACTGGCACAGTACCGAGCCGTCATCGGTCGAGGCGGAACTCTGGTCCAGCGTGCCGCAGCAGGCGGCTCCCCGCGCGGTGGCTTCGCCGCCATCGCCGCCACCGCCCTCGCCGGCTGTGCGCCAGGCCGAGACGCCGACGCCGACGCCGACGCCGCGGCCCCAGCCCGCCCGCCCGGCACCACCGCCGCCTGTCGACCCGCAGATCGCGGTCGAGAAGGCACGCCAGGCGCAGCAGGCGCAGGCGCAGCGGGAACTGGCCGAACAGGAGCAGACTCGTCGTGACAAGCTGCGCCGTGACCAGAGCCGGCAGCAGCAACAGGAGCGTCAACAGGCCGACCGCCAGCGGCAGCAGGTCGAGGAGCAGGAGCAGGCCAAGGCGCGACAGGCCCGGGACGAGCAAGCTCGCAAGAAATCGCTGGCGGACCAAGCCCAGAAGGAGAACGCCGAGCGCGTGGCCGCCGCCGCGGCAGCTGCAAGCCAGCAGGCCGCTGCCCGGGCGGCCTACCTCAAGCGCATCCAGGGCATGGCGGGCGCGAGCGGCGACAGCGGCTCGACCGGCAGCAGCGCAAAAAGCAGTGGCCCCTCGTCTGGCTATGCCGGCCGGATCATGGCGCGCATCAAGCCGAACATCGTCTTCCCGGATGCAGTCGAGGGCAACCCGACCGCGACCGTGGAGGTGCGGGTCGCGCCGGACGGGTCGATCACCTCGCGCCGCCTCGTCCAGAGCAGCGGCGTCAAGGCCTGGGACGACGCGGTGCTGCGCGCCATCGACCGCACCGACGGCCTGCCGCGCGACATCGACGGGCGCGTCCAGCCGGTGATGCTGATCGCCTTCAAGCGCGACTGAAAATCACGCCCGAGCTCAAGGCTCCATCCGCACATCGGCGACCAGGGCGACGCTGTGGCCCCGGGTATTGTCGGCATCGGCGCCGATCGCCACACCGATCACCGGTGGCACTTCCGGGCTTTCCTTGCCGAACAGCTCGCTGAAGTCGGCCGCCACATCGCGCTTTTCACTCACCCATTTGTGCAGGCGCGACGTGCCGCTCTGCAGCACCTTGTAGCGCAGCCGGTGGGTGAACGGGCTGTCGAGCGCCGTGCCGACCGGCAGGTGCGCATCCCAGACATAGCAGACGGTGGCGGTGGGCACCACTTCGTCGGTCTGGCTGCGGGCGACCTTCAACAGTTGTCGCTCGACGAAGGACACCCGCTCGATCGGCTCGTCGAAGAAGACACAGACCTTGACCGCCGTGTCGTCGCCCTGCTTTTCGCGCAGGTCGGCGGCATCGATCAGGTCGTCGACCCGCCACTGCCAGGAGAGCCGGAACGCCGGCTGCTCGATCTTGAGCGGATGGACGAGGTTGCCGTAGGACGCATCCGCCTCGATCCGCACCGCTCGTCGGCCGTCGGCATCGACGACCGAGAAAGCGGTGAACGGCTTGGTCTGCTTCGGCAGCCCGACCACATGCCAGGGCGCTTGAGCGGTCGCGCCTGGGGCGCCGAAGGCAAGCGATACCGGGCCTTCGGCGGCAGGGCAGGTCGAGGCTGCGGCGAGCAGGGCAACGAACATCAATCGCATGGGGCACCTTCAGGGTCGGGTTCGAGGATCCGGTCGGCTGCTGGGAGCCGGTCGTCTGAATTCTCTGCGTTTCGGCGCCCTACGGCAGAACATCTCGAGGCTGCCGCGACGCGCCTTCGTCGCTCTGCAGAAGCACCACGCCGCTGATGCTGCGATCGCGTACCGCCCGTGCCAGCCAGGCAGCGAAATCGAAGCCGACAGCGGCGCTGCGCAACGCCGCTGCCAGCGACAGGCCGTCGAGCAGGCTCCGGAGCCAGCCGCTCTCGGCTTCGTCCACCACGCGAACGACGGCACGCCAGCCCTGACGCACCACCAGCACCGTTTCGCCGCGACGCCCGGCGATGGCACGGGCCACGGCTTCGAAGGTCGCGTCGGCATCGGTCGGCGGTGTCGGCGGCCGGTGCGCCGCAAGGATCGTGGCGATCGGCCACGGTGAGCACAGCAGCGCGCTTCCCGGCATCAACTCGAGCCGCAACAGCGCCGGATCGGTCGTCTCCAACCGGCGCAGCGACGCAGTGTCGAGCGCTGCATCCGCGGCGCGCTCGTTGCGGTGCACCGCCAGATCGAGGCGGCCGGCGTCGGCGAGCCAGGGCCAGGTCGCGAGGCCGGCCTGCTGCTCGATGAACGCTGGAAGGTCCGCGCCCCATTCGCCGAGGTCACCGCGCACCGGAGGTCGGGCCCGCCAGAACTCAGCCGCAAGCCGCTCGAAGTCGACCGTTCCGATCATCTGCCCCACGGTCGGATAGACGCTGCCGAGCGCTCGGGCGGCGCTGGCGGCGGCCTGGGCCCGGTAGGCTGCCAGGCCCCGGGACAACCGGTCGCCTCGTTGCCGGATCCGCAGCTTGGCGACCTGATCTTCTTCGGCGGTGCGAACAGCGGTCCCGATGGTGCCGACCGCAGCCTAGGCGGTGCAAATGGCAGCGGCGGAGGGTCTTGAAGCGACGGCGGGTCTTGCAATCATCGCCAGCAAGGCCGCCTGTCGCTCGGCCTCGTCGAGCGACTCGTTCATTCGAGGCCGGCCAGCACCTGCGCCTGGACGGCGGCGGCCGTGCCGGCTTCGCCGAGCAGCACCTCGAGTGGCGGCAGATCGGTGTCCCATTCGATGAGGGTCGGCACCATGCCGAAGCGCCGGAGCGCATGCCGGTACAACTGCCAGACCTCGGGCCGGACGCGGCTGCCATGGTCGTCGACGACGCCGAAGGCTGCCGTTTCGCGGTAGCCGGCGAGATGGATCTCACCGACGATGCCGAGCGGCAGCGCCTCCAGCCAGGCGACGCAGGCAACGAGCGCCTCGCCGCCGTCGGCGCTGTCGAGCTCGTTCAGGGCGTTGACCATCAGGTTGTTGACGTCCAGCAGCAAGCCGCAGCCGCTTTGCCGACAGAGCCGGGCAAGGAACGCCGGCTCGCTCATGGCGCTGTCGGCGAACGACAGAGAGGCCGCCAGGTTCTCGATGAGGATCGGCCGGCCCAGGCGGTCCTGAACCCGACCGACCTGGGCCGCCATTGTCTGCAGCGTCGCTTCGGTAAAGGCGATGGGCAGCAGATCGTTGGCATGGACCACGCCACCAGCGGCCGCTGCAGCGCGGGCGTAACAGGCGTGATCCGACACCCTGACCGGCTCGATGCGCCCGACCAGCCGCGCGAGCCGGTCGAGGTGCCAGTCGTCGAGCCCCGCGGCGGAGCCGAGTGCCAGACCGACACCGTGCAGGCTGACAGGGTAGAGGGCACGTGCCTCGAACAGGCCGGCGAGCGCGGCACCGCCATCGGCGAAGTAGTTCTCCGAATGAACCTCGACGAACCCGAGCGCCGGTCGCGTGGCGAGCACCTCCGCGAGATGAGGCTGGCGCAGGCCGATGCCGACGTTCACCGCCCCGTTCGGAATCACCGCCCCGTTCTGAATCACCGCCGCGTTCAAGGTCGTCGCCCCGTTCACGGTCGTCGCCGCCACGGGTCAGCCCTTCTTCTCGACTTCCGCCTTCGCTTCTTCGTAGCTCTTGCCGCCCATCTTGGCGCAGGTGCCCTTGGCGACGTACAGCCACTCGTCGATGCCGTCGGACACCTTCGACTGGCCGGCGCAGGAATGCGATTCCGAAATGTTGGCGCAGTCGTTGGTGCCGGCCTTGGCAACGCCGTAGCACTTTTCCTTTTCCCGGCTGGCGCCTTGTGCAGCCGCCGGTGTCGCGAGGCCGAGGGCAACCAGCGACGCGAAGGCGGTGGAGGCGATGAGGCGTGGATCCATGGAACGCTCCCGGCAGCGGTTCGAGGGCTGATCCGGCGGCGCCTGCTCGAACCCACTCAATAAATGACGCAGGCTGCCGAGAATACCGTGACCGCCCGACCCTGAGCCCGGCAGTGGCAGTGCGCCGGGCGTGGGAAGTTGAAAAGACTGCGCCGTGCCGGCTTTTTTGCGCGATCCACCGTCGCCAACCGGAGGACGATCCTGGGCACCCGCGACCAAGGCAGGACCGGGCCCCGCGCGCCGGCTCAGGGTCATCGGCCGGGTCACAACAAGGAAACGGATATGTCGGATATGTTGGCACCGCTCGAGTGGGACGTGGCCCCCGGCTCGCCCGCGCCTGATGCCGTGGTGCCCAGTGCAGCCGTGGTGTCCGGTGCAGCCGCGCTGCCGTTGCCGACGGCGGCCGGCCGGCCGGCCCTCGAGCCGGACAAGATCGCCCGCCGGGCGTTCATCTGGCCGATGCCGCCGTACGCGAGCTACCCGCCACCGGCACCGCAGACCGATCCCATGCCCTGCGAGATCGTCGGCCGCAACGACAAGCGCACCTCCGGCCGCCTGACCTTCTTCGTTCCGGAGGAAGGCGTCGCCCATGTGCAGCTGCCCCCCGCCCGCACGACCCTCCCGCTCCGCTTCGAGCAGTTCCGTTCCATCACCCTGCTGACACCGGTCAAGCCGATGGCGCTGCCGCCTGGCGACCCGCATGCCCCGCTGCTGTCGCAACGCGAATCGAGCGACTACGACCTGACGCTCCAGGGCGGCACCGAGCTGCACGGCAGCACCGTCGGTTACCTCGAGAACGAGTACGGCGTGTTCCTGTTTCCGCCGGTCCTCGATGCAGGGGGGGTCGCGGCCCCGGACGGCAGTGTCCTGCGGATGTTCATTCCGCGTGCCGCCTATGGCCGCTTCGCGGTCGGATCGCGCATCGGCGAGCTGCTGGTGGAACAGCACTCGGTCACCGCCGCCCAGGTCGATGAGGCGATCGGCCTTCAGCAGCAGCTTCGCGACCAGAAGGTCGGCGACATCCTCCTTTCCCGCCAGCTCGTGTCGACCGAGCAACTGCTCGAGGCGATCGATCGGCAGGGCAAGATGCCGATGGTGCGGATCGGCGAGGCGCTGATGTCGCTCGGCATGATCGGCGAGGCGCAGCTCAAGGATGCGCTGGCGCAGCAGAAGAACGACCGCGGCGTGCCGCTCGGCGAACTGCTGGTGCGCATGCAGGTGGTCTCGCGTGAAGACCTGCAGGTGGCGCTGTCGCGCAAGATGGGCTACCCGCTCGTCGACGTGTCGGCGTTCCCGATCGAGGCCGAGGCGCTGAAGAAGCTCGGCGTGGTCGTCGCCAGCCGGCTCAACATCCTGCCGCTGCTGATCCGGGACGGCCGGCTGATCGTGGCGATGGACGACCCGTCGCGGCGCCGCAGCGCAGTCGACGAGGTCGAGTTCAGCGCCCAGATGAAAGTCGTCGCCGTGCTCGGGCAGAGCGGGGTGATCGAGGCGACCATCCCCTTGGCTTACGACCGGATCGGCCTGTCGCCATCACGGCCGCAGGTCAGCGGCGGCACCTCGCTGGCCGACGCGGAGCCGCAGAATTCCGGCAAGCTGGTCGAGTCGCTCGAGCGCGAGCAGATGGAGCGTGCCGGCCTCGAGGACGACGAGCGGCCGATCGAGCAATCCGACAACTCGCTCGTCCGCCTGCTCAACACGATGATCATCGAAGCCCACAAGGACGGCGTCTCCGATATCCACATCGAGAGCTACCCGGGCAGGGAGAAGATCCGCGTCCGCTTTCGCAAGGACGGCATCATGCGGACCTACCTCGAGCTGCCGCCGAACTACCGCAGCGCGCTGATCGCGCGGGTCAAGA
>CAXTDH010000209.1:0-6055 GCA_964242405.1 uncultured Rhizobacter sp.
GCGCCAGGGTGTGCTGGCCGGTGAGCGGCTGCGGCGACACCTTGGTCACCTTGCCGTCGACCTTGATGGCGGGCGGGAAGTCGGCCGTCAGGAAGAGATCCGAGCCGTTGCGCGACACCATCAGGCGCAGCAGGTCGTTGACGAATTTGGAGGCCTGGTCACGTTCCATGTATCGATTCCAATCGTTGGTCAGGCAGAAGGGTCACTGTGCCACCCCGCTCCCAGCCAGGCGCCGGCGCCTGTCGTTCGCCAGGCACGAACAGCCCATCCGACTGTTCGTGCCCGGGCTCAGCCTGGGAAATTTTCCGGAAACTTGGCCTTCGCTCTGGCCTCGGCCGGCGCCACGAGGTTGCGCCGCACCAGGTCGGCCAGGTTCTGGTCGAGCGTCTGCATGCCCACCGAATTGCCGGTCTGGATGGCCGAGTACATCTGGGCGATCTTCGACTCGCGGATCAGGTTGCGGATGGCCGCGGTGCCGAGCATGATCTCGTGCGCCGCGATCCGGCCGGAGCCGTCCTTGGTCTTGCAGAGCGTCTGCGAGATCACGCCGATCAGTGATTCCGACAGCATCGCCCGCACCATTTCCTTTTCCGCCGCCGGGAAGACGTCGACGATCCGGTCGACGGTCTTGGCGGCGCTCGAGGTGTGCAGGGTGCCGAACACCAAGTGGCCGGTCTCGGCGGCGGTGAGGGCCAGGCGGATGGTCTCGAGATCACGCATCTCGCCGACCAAAATGGCGTCCGGGTCCTCGCGCAGCGCCGAGCGCAGGGCGTTCGAGAAGCTGAGCGTGTGCGGCCCGACCTCCCGCTGGTTGATCAGGCACTTCTTGGATTCATGGACGAACTCGATCGGGTCCTCGACCGTCAGCACATGGCCGAATTCGTTCTCGTTCAGGTGGTTGACCATCGCCGCGAGCGTCGTCGACTTGCCCGATCCGGTCGGCCCGGTCACGAGCACCATGCCGCGCGGCTTCAGCGAGAGCTCGGCGAAGATCTTCGGCGCGTTCAGCTGCTCGAGCGTCAGGATCTTCGACGGAATCGTCCGGAAGACGGCACCGGCGCCCCGGTTCTGGTTGTAGGCGTTGACCCGGAATCGCGCCAGGCCCTGGATCTCGAAGGAGAAATCGCATTCCAGCAGTTCTTCGTACGACTTGCGCTGCGAGTCGTTCATGATGTCGTAGACCATGCCGTGGACCTGCTTGTGGTCGAGCGGCTCGACGTTGATGCGGCGCACGTCGCCGTGCACCCGGATCATCGGCGGCAGGCCGGCCGACAGGTGCAGGTCGGAGGCCTTGTTCTTGACCGAGAAGGCGAGCAGTTGGGTAATGTCCATGGGTCTTCTCGGGGTGGGTGACGGCGCGTGTCTTCGAGGCCGGTTGACCCGCACGCGTCGGCAGCCAGTGTCGCCAGCTCAGCGCCGCCGAAACCCTCGAATAGGGGCTTGCCGGATACTCTGAACCATTATGGCGACGATCGCAGACCGAGTCGGGCAAGTTCATCAACGCATCGCCGCGGCTTGCCGAAGCGCCGCTCGGCCCGTGAACTCCGTCACGCTGCTCGTGGTCAGCAAGACGTTCGGCGCCGATGCGGTGCGGGAAGCCCACGACGCCGGCGAACGGCGGTTCGGCGAAAACTACGTCCAGGAAGGCGTTGCGAAGATCGCCGAGCTCGCCGACCTTCGGCCGAGCCTCGAATGGCATCTGATCGGGCCGCTGCAGTCGAACAAGACCCGCGTGGTGGCCGAGAACTTCGACTGGGTGCACTCGGTCGACCGGCTGAAGATCGCGGAGCGGCTGTCCGAACAGCGGCCCGAGGGGCTGCCGCCCCTGCAGGTCTGCCTGCAAGTCAACATCGACGCTGCTGCGACCAAGAGCGGGCTCCGCGTCGACGAACTCGGTGAAGTGGCGCGTGCCGTCGCGAAGTTGCCGCGGCTCGTGCTTCGCGGTTTGATGGCGGTGCCGGAGCCGGTGGCTGCGGGTGACGTCGCCCTTCAGCGGGCGCCCCACCGTGCGTTGCGAACGTGCCTGCAGCAGCTGCAGGCCGACGGTCTGCCGTTGGACACCTTGTCGATCGGCATGAGCGGCGACTTCGAGGTGGCCATCGCCGAAGGTGCGACGCTGATCCGGATCGGCAGCATGATCTTCGGCGCTCGCGGCTGATGGGGCCGCTTGTTTGCCCTGTCCGAGCAGACGTTCGATCGTCTGCCACGAAGGCGCGGTCGTGGCGCAGAGCCGCGCAGTCGCCCCGACCGGCCGTCGTGTGCAGCGGCTGAAAGCGCAGCCACAAACTCGAAATCCTGGTCGTTTGCCGGTTAATTCAGGGCGCTGGTCACCGTGCTACAACGGTTGGGACTCGCAAAGCAGTCAATCGGCCGCTGTGCGGCATCACCAACGGAAAGCAGCTGAATGTCGAAATCTACCTTGGGCATTGCCGTCATCGGCATGAACGGTGCCGTGGCAACGACGGCCGTCGCCGGCATCGAATTGGTCAAGTCCGGCGCGGTCGGGCTCGAGGGCTTGCCGTTGGCCGGTTGCCGGATCGAAGGCCTCGCCGCCTACGACCAGCTGGTGTTCGACGGCTGGGACCTGAGCGGCGACGACCTCGGCACGGCGGCGAAGCGGCACGGGGTGCTGGGCGATGCGGAGTTGTCTGTCTGCCGCTCCGCCCTGCGCGACATCCGGCCGCGGCCGGCGGTCGGCAGCGCCGACTTCTGCGCCAACATCGACGGCGACCACCGGATCGGTTCGGCCGGCCACCGGGCCACCATCGATCGCCTGCAGCTCGACCTCGCCGACATGCGCAAGAAGCACGGGCTCGAGCGGCTCGTGGTCATCAACCTGGCCTCGGTCGAGCGGCTACCCGACCTCGACGCGCCCTGCCTGAAGTCGCTCGCTGCCTTCGAGCACGGCCTCGACAGCGACGACGCCGCCATCAGCCCCGCCATGCTCTACGCCTATGCCGCCATCAAGAGCGACACGCCGTATGCCAACTTCACACCGAGCATGGCCGCCGACATCGCGCCGCTCAGCGAGCTGGCGTTGCAGCGCAACGTGCCGGTCGCCGGCAAGGACGGCAAGACCGGTCAGACACTGCTGAAGACCGTGATTGCACCGGCGCTCAAGGCGCGGGCCCTGCACGTCGACGGCTGGTTTTCGACCAATATTCTCGGCAACGGCGACGGCAAGGCGCTCGACGATCCGAAGTCGCTGGCCTCGAAGGTCGCGACCAAGAAGAGCGTGCTCGACGACATGCTCGGCTACCCGGTCGACGATCACATCGTCCATATCCACTACTACAAGCCGCGAGGCGACAACAAGGAAGCCTGGGACAACGTCGACATCTCCGGATTCCTCGGTCAGAAAATGCAGTTGAAGATCAACTTCTTGTGCCGGGATTCGGTGCTCGCGGCGCCGCTGGTCATCGAGATCGCGCGCTCACTCGACCTCGCCAATCAACGTGGGCAGGGCGGGGTGCGGGAGCAGCTGGGTCTGTTCTTCAAGGCGCCGCAGACCCGGGATGGCCGACGTGCAGAACATGCGTTCGCGACGCAGCAGGATGCGTTCGACCGCTGGCTCGGCGACGCGCGGTGACGGTAGGGATGGGGGCTGCGCTCTCGGGGGAGTCATCTGCGGCATCGGCTACCGGTCGCAACGCGCCTCTCGGGCCGCAACACGCCGCGCTGTTCCGCGAGCTCAATGACCTGAAGCGCATTCGCTCGGCGGGTCGGGAAGGGTCGATCGCCACCCGGCTGTTCGCAACCGGCTGGGGCGCGCTCGCGTCGGCCATCGCCCCGGAGCGGGTCATGCGGGTCACCGTGTCGACAGCGCTCGCGGCCGTGCGCCTCGGTGACCTGGATCGGCAGGGCCTCACCCGCTGCGGCCTGTCGTCGAGCGACGCCGTCACCGTGTTGCAACGCGGCTTCGACGAAGTCAGTACGGCGCTCCAGCCGAGCTTCGCCGCCATGCTGCGGGCGACGCTCGCCGAGCCGTCGTTCGCGACCGTCCAGGCCCCCGGCTTCGTCCGTTTGCTGGCGGACCAGCCACGTGCCGGCGTCACGTGCCCCGGGCGGCCTCGGCTGGTGCTCGAGCCGCCCGAGAACCATGCGGAGCATTCGTTGATGGTCGCGGTCTGCGGCGCGATTGCGGCGCCTGCCTACGGTGCCGACCCGACAGCGGTGTTTCTTGCCGGCATGGGCCATCACCTGCATGGCGCGATCGTGCCCGACAGTGGCTTTGCCGGCGAGATGCTGCTCGGCGACCTGCTCGACGCGGTGGTCGAGCACGGCCGGGCCGAGGCCTTCGCCGTGCTCGCGCCACCGCTCGCGGCCGCGCTGCGGCAAGCCCTGGAGCCGATCAGCGCCGACCGGACCGCCGAGGCTCGTGCCTTCCATGCCGCCGACGTGATCGACCGGGTGTTGCAGATCGAGCAGCACCTGAAGGTCTCGGGCACGACGATGCAGCAGGTGATCGGCGACTACGGCCTGGTCCACGACGGCCCGGTCAAGGGCTTCCACGACCAGGTGCTCGCCCAGGTCGGCCTGTCGCAATGACCTGCCCGTCGTCATGACGCTGTGGTCACCGAACAGCGGTCGCGCGCTGCGAGCCGACACGCCCACATCGCTCGCCGATGGTGCCGGCGAGCGATGGCCGGTCGTCGATGGCATCGCCTTCCTGCGCGCCGGCTCGGAGCGTCTGGCCGGCGAGGCCGTGATCGCGCTCGACAAGGGCGACCGAACCAGCGCCCTCTGCTTGCTGCTCGCGCAGAACGACCGCTGGTGGGACGGCCCCACGCCCACCGACGCCAGCCTGCGCACCCTCGTCGCCCAGCGTGACGTTCTCGACCTTCGCCAGGCGATGGACCTGCTCGGCTACGGCCGCGTCGGCACCTACTTCGCGCACCGCTGGAGCGACCCGACCTATCAGGCCGGGCTGGCACTGCTGGATGCGCACTGGACCGCACCCCGCACTGCCTTCGAACTCGGCTGCGGCATCGGTCATCACTTGCGCGAGCTCTGCCGGCTCGGCATAGCCGCCACGGCGGGGGACATCGTCTTCTCGAAACTTTGGTTGGCACGCCATTGGGTGGCCGGGCCGTCGCCCGAGCTGGTGTGTTTCGACGCCGACGCACCCTGGCCGATCGACATCCAGGTCGACCTCGCCTTCTGCCACGATGCCCTCTACTTCTTCGCCGATAAGGCCGGCGTGGCGGCACGACTGAGAGCCTGCGCAGCGCATGGCATCGTCGCAATCGCCCACATCCACAACCGCGCCTGGCCGAATCTGTCCGGCGGCGCGGCCATGTCGCTCGCCGAGGTGCGCGCCCTGTTTCCGGACGCCGTGCTCTACGACGACCAGGCACTGACGCTCGCGGCGGCTCGCGGCAGTGTGCCGGTGGTGGGCGGCGAGCTCGATTCGGTCGAGGCCATCGGCCTGGCCTGCGGCCCTGCGCTGCAGCCGGCCCGTGCGGCCGACGGCCCGTTGTCGCGGCCCGCCGACGGATGCCAGCTGCGTCGCAACCCGCTGTGCGTCGGCGGTGCCGTCGCCTGGCCGAGTGCCCGCTACGCCGAGGAGTATGCCGGCCGTGTCACCTACCGCTGCGACGCCGCGGTGCCGGTGCCGGAGCAGGCAACGATGGGCGCGCAGTGGGCCGGCGCCGCCGCGCGGCGTGAACTGCTCGACCTGCCGGAGCGATGGTGAGCGGCCGGTGGTCTCTCGACGACGGTGGGCGATCGAAGCCGATGCGCTGGGCGATCGTCGGCTATGGCTGGGTCGCCCGCGACCTGATGGCGCCGGCGATCGCCGCCATTGGTGACGAGGTCGTCGCGATTGCCGACCCATCGGAATCGGCGCGCGCTGAAGCCGAGCGCCGCGGCATCACTGGTTTCGGCTCGCTCGACGGTCTGCTGCGAGAAACCGACTGCGACCTCGCCTACGTCGCCACGCCCAACGCCCTGCATGCGGCGGCCGTGCTGCGGCTGGCCGCCCACGGCCTGCCGGTGTTGTGCGAGAAGCCGATGGCATCGACGCTCGCCGACGCCGAAGCCATCGGCACCGCCG
>CAXTDH010000210.1:0-6054 GCA_964242405.1 uncultured Rhizobacter sp.
CGGCGGCTACGGTGTGCTGGCGGGGATGGAGGTGATGCGCACCTTGAACGACCACGGCATCGAGACCGAACGGCCGGTCGAGGCTTCCGTCTGGACCAACGAGGAAGGCTCACGCTTCGCCCCCGCGATGGTCGCCTCGGGCGTCTACGCCGGCGTGTTCTCGCTCGACTACGGCCTCTCGCGGGCCGACGCCGAGGGCAAGACGATGGGCGAGGAGCTGGCGCGCATCGGCTAAGCCGGCGCAGAGCCGGTCGGTGGTCGGCCGGTGCATGCGTTTTTCGAGACGCACATCGAGCAGGGGCCGATTCTCGAGACCGAAGGCCAGACGATCGGCGTCGTCACCGATGCCCAGGGGCAGCGCTGGTACGAGTTGACGCTGACCGGCCAGGAATCGCATGCCGGCCCGACGCCGATGCCGGTACGGCGCGACGCGCTGCTCGGTGCCGCCAAGGTCATCCAGCTCGTCAACGAGATCGGCCTGAAGCACGCGCCGCTCGCCGTCTCGACGGTCGGCATGATCAACAGCTACCCGAACTCGCGCAACGTGATCCCGGGCCGGGTGTTCCTGACGGTCGACTTCCGCTGCCCCGACAACGAACAGCTGACGATGATGGACGGCGAGTTGCGCGCCGGCGTGGCGCGCATCGCCGAGGCCGGGCGGCTCGAGCACGAGCTCAAGCAGATCTTCCAATACGACTGCGTGCACTTCGACGAAAGCTGTGTCGAGATGGTGCGGTCGGGCGCGAAGCGGCTCGGCTATGTGACGCGCGACATCGTCTCCGGCGCCGGCCACGACGCCTGCTACATGAGCAAGGTGACGCCGACCGCGATGGTCTTCGTGCCCTGCATCGGTGGCATCAGCCACAACGAGATCGAGGACGCGAAGCCGGAGTGGATCGAGGCCGGCGGCAATGTGCTGTTTCAGGCAATGCTCGCAAAGGCGAACGAGCTGCCGGTGATCGGCGCGAGTTCGGAAACGCTGGCGCTGGCGTGAGAATGCGCCTCGAGCCTCTCGCGCACGCAGCGGATTTCTGATTCGATAGACGGAGCTAACCCCATGACCTTGTTGATCCGCGGCGGCACCGTCGTCAATGCCGAAATCAGCGTCCGCGCCGACGTGCTGTGCGAAGGCGGGATCATCACCGCCGTCGGCCCCGACCTGGTCGCGCCCGTCGGCGCCACCGTTGTCGACGCCGGCGGCGCCCTCGTCATGCCGGGCGGCATCGACCCGCACACCCACATGGAGCTGCCCTTCATGGGCACGGTGACGAAGGACGACTTCTACACCGGCACCGCGGCCGGCGTCTCCGGCGGCACGACGATGATCATCGACTTCGTGATCCCGAGCCCGCAGCAGCCGCTGATGGAGGCCTGGCGCGACTGGCGGGGTTGGGCCGAAAAATCCGCCGCCGACTACAGCTTCCATGTGGCGGTGACCTGGTGGGACCAGAGCGTGCACGACGACATGGGGACGCTGGTACGCGAGCACGGCGTCAACAGCTTCAAGCACTTCATGGCGTACAAGAACGCCATCATGGCCGACGACGAGACGCTGGTGAACAGCTTCACCCGCGCGCTCGAGCTCGGCGCCCTGCCGACGGTGCATGCCGAAAACGGCGAGCTCGTCTTTCAGATGCAGAAAAAGGTGTTCGAGTCGGGCATCACCGGCCCGGAGGGGCACCCACTGTCGCGGCCGCCTGCCGTCGAGGGCGAGGCCGCCGAGCGGGCGATCCGCATCGCGCAGGTGATCGGCGCGCCGCTCTACATCGTTCATGTGTCCTCTGCCGACGCGGTAGATGCGATCGCCCGGGCGCGGGGCAACGGCCAGCGGGTCTACGGCGAAGTGCTGGCCGGGCACTTGACGATCGACGAATCGGTGTATCAGAACCCCGACTGGAGGTTAGCGGCCGCCCATGTGATGAGCCCACCGTTTCGCGCCAGGCACCACCAGGATGCGCTCTGGAACGCGCTCGTCGCCGGCCATCTGCAAACCACCGCCACCGACCACTGCGCCTTTTGCGACGAGCAGAAAGGCGCCGGCCGAACCGACTTCACCCGCATTCCGAACGGCTGCGCCGGCGTCGAGGACCGGATGTCGATGATCTGGACAGCAGGCGTCGGCACCGGCCGGCTGACGCCGAACGACTTCGTCAAGGTCACCTCGACCAACTGCGCCCGGATCTTCAACATCTACCCGCGCAAGGGCCGTATCGCCGTCGGCAGCGATGCCGACCTCGTCGTCTGGGACCCGAAGGCGACGAAGACGATCAGCACCGCCACCACCGTCTCGAAAGTCGGCTACAACATCTTCGAGGGCCGGACGGTGACCGGCGTGGCGATGGTCACCGTCTCCCGCGGCGAGGTCGTTTGGACGAACGGTGACCTGCGCACCCAGCGCGGCGCCGGCCGCCACGTCGACCGGCCGGCGTTCGCGCCCGTTTTCGGCCTGTTGAAGCGCCAGGCCGAACTGAGCGCGCCGCGGGCGGTCGAGCGCAACTACACGCCATGACGGCCGGCACCTTGGCAACGTCGCTGGCATCGGCATCAGAATCGGCATCGGCACTCGAGCCGGCAGCGGCGCATGGCCCCATGCCGACACCCGATATACGCCCCGCGCGCCTGGCCGCCTGCCAGTACGTCGACAACTTCGCCGACGCGCACCCGCCACTCAACCCCGTACAGGCGCTGATCGAAGCGGAGCGCTGCTATTACTGCTACGACGCGCCCTGCATCACCGCCTGCCCGACCGGCATCGACATCCCCTCCTTCATCCGCCGGATCAGCGAGGACAACCTGCGCGGCGCCGCCAAGGCGATCCTCGAGGCGAACGTCTTCGGCGGCATGTGCGCCCGTGTCTGCCCGACCGAAGTACTGTGCGAACAGGCTTGCGTGCGCAACACCCAGGAGGACAAGCCGGTCGAGATCGGCCTGCTGCAACGGCATGCGACCGACCATTACGTGCAGTCGACGAGCGCGCCGATCTTCACGCGCGCGGCCGACACCGGCAAGCGGGTCGTGGTGGTCGGCTCAGGGCCGGCGGGGCTGTCTTGCGCCCACCGCACGGCGGTGCTGGGCCATCGGGTGACGGTGTTCGAAGCGCTGCCGAAGCCCGGTGGCCTCAACGAATACGGGCTGGCCAAGTACAAGACCGTCGGCGACTTCGCGCAGAAGGAGGTCGACTGGCTGCTGTCGGTCGGTGGCATCCATATCGAGCACGGCATGCGGCTCGGCGAGCAGATCAGCATCGCCGGGCTGGCCAGCGACTTCGACGCGGTGTTCATCGGCCTCGGGCTGGCCGGCGTCAATTCGCTCGGGTTGGCGCCGGAGGCCGAAGCGCTCGACGGCGTCGGCAATGCGGTCGACTTCATCGCCGGACTGCGCCAGGCGGATGACCTGGCGGCGCTGCCGGTCGGCCGGCGGGTCGTCGTGATCGGCGGCGGCATGACGGCGATCGATGCGGCGGTGCAGGCCAGAAAGCTCGGCGCCGAAGAGGTGACGATCGTCTACCGGCGTGACCAGCCGAAGATGTCGGCGTCGGGCTATGAGCAGAGCTGGGCGCTGCGCAACGGCGTGACCATCCGGACGCAGAGCGTCTTGAAGTCGCTGGAGCAGGAAGGCGGCCGCGTCCGGGGTGTCAGGTTCGCGCGGGTGGTCGATCAAGACGGCCGGCTGCAGGAAACCGGCGAGCACTGGGTGGCCGCTGCCGACACGGTATTGAAGGCGATCGGCCAGACGCTTTCGGTCGCCGACCCGACGGTCGCGACGCTCGCGCTGCGCGGCGGCCGGATCGAGGTCGACGCCGAGGGGCGGACGTCGCTGCCCAAGGTCTGGGCCGGCGGCGATTGCACTTCCGGCGGCCAGGACCTGACGGTCGAGGCGGTCGAGCACGGCAAGATCGCCGCCCACTCGATGCACCGGTTGCTGATGCCGGGCGCGGTGGCTGGTATGACGCCGGGCGTCGCCAAAGGCGCTTATCGGCGGCGAGCGGTCGCTTCGGCCTGAACGTCAGCTGCAAGTAAGTCGAGAATCCACCATGGCTGACCTCCGCACCACCTTCGCCGGCATCACCAGCCCGAGCCCGTTCTGGCTCGCCTCGGCACCGCCGACCGACAAGGAATACAACGTCGTCCGCGCCTTCGAGGCCGGATGGGGCGGCGTCGTCTGGAAGACGCTCGGCGAGGCCGGGCCGCCGGTCGTCAACGTCAACGGCCCGCGCTACGCTGCGCTCTACTCGCAGGACCGTCGCCTCATCGGCCTGAACAACATCGAGCTGATCACCGACCGGCCGCTCGAGGTCAACCTGGCCGAGATCGCCCGCGTCAAGCGCAACTTCCCCGACCGCGCGGTTGTCACGTCGATCATGGTGCCTCGCGAGGAAAACGCCTGGCGTGCGATCCTGCCGCAGGTCGAAGACACCGGCTGCGACGGCATCGAGCTCAACTTCGGCTGCCCGCACGGCATGAGCGAGCGCGGCATGGGCTCGGCGGTCGGCCAGGTGCCGGAGTACATCGAGATGGTCACCCGCTGGTGCAAGCAGTACACCCGCCTGCCGGTGATCGTCAAGCTGACGCCGAACGTCGCCGACATCAAGCCGGCCGCGCAAGCCGCGCAGCGCGGCGGTGCCGACGCGGTGTCGCTCATCAACACGATCAACTCGGTGATGGGCGTCGACCTCGACGCGCTGCTCATCTACCCGAACACCGGCGGCACCGGTTCGCACGGCGGCTATTGCGGCCCGGCGGTCAAGCCGATCGCCCAGAACATGGTGGCCGAGATCGCCCGCACGCCGGTCACTTCGCGACTTCCGATCTCCGGCATCGGCGGCATCACGAACTGGCGGGACGCGGCGGAATTCATCGCGCTCGGCTGCGGCAACGTGCAGGTGTGCACTGCGGCCATGACCTACGGCTTCAAGATCGTGCAGGAGATGGTCGACGGGCTTTCCGAGTACATGGACGCCAAGGGCTTCGCGACCATCGATGCCTTCCGCGGCCGCGCCGTGCCGTCGATCGTCGACTGGAAGGAACTGAACCTAAACCACGTCGACAAGGCCCGGATCGACCAGGACTTGTGCATTCAGTGCGGCCGCTGCCACGTCGTCTGCGAAGACACCTCCCATCAGGCGATCACCGCCGTGAAGGACGGCCGCCGCTGGTTCGAGGTCAAGGACGACGAATGCGTCGGCTGCAACCTGTGCGTCTCCGTCTGCCCGGTGCCCGGCTGCATCACGATGGAAGCACTGGCGCCGGGCAGCATCGACGCCCGCACCGGCCGCGTCGTCAGCGGCGACTACGCCAACTGGACGACGCATCCGAACAACCCCACACGGGTCGCCGAGCGCGTGTGAACGCTCCCACCCTGCGCGCCTACCCGCCGATTGCCGCCATCGCTCTGCCCGGCCCGTCCGCCGTCGAGGTGCGCGACGTGTCGGTGGTGTACCCGTCGAAGGAGCAGGCGGTCACCGCGCTCGATCATGTCAGCCTCGACATCCGCGAGGGCGAATTCGTCTCGCTGATCGGGCCGTCGGGCTGCGGCAAGACGACGCTGCTGCGGGTGATCGCCGATCTCGAGCAAGTGTCGTCGGGCACGGTGAGCGTCAACGGCCTGTCGGCACGCGACGCGCGGCTCGCCAGGGCCTACGGCTATGTGTTCCAGGCGCCGGCGTTGTTTCCGTGGCGCACCGTGCTCGCCAACGTCTGCCTGCCGCTCGAGATCCAGGGTGTCGGCCGGGAGGAAGCGAAGCGCACGGCGCGTGACCATCTTGAGCGCGTCGGCCTGACCGGTTTCGAGAGCAAGTACCCGTGGCAGCTGTCGGGCGGCATGCAGCAGCGCGTCTCGATCGCCCGGGCGCTCGGCTTCGAGCCAAAGCTCCTGATGATGGACGAGCCCTTCGGCGCGCTCGACGAGATCACCCGTGACCGGCTCAACGAGCAGCTGCTGGGCCTCTGGCGGGCCGATGCGGCCAAGGCGAAGCGCACCGTCGTGTTCGTCACCCACTCGATCCCGGAGGCGGTGTTCCTGTCGTCGCGGATCGTCGTGATGTCGCCGCGGCCG
>CAXTDH010000211.1:0-6032 GCA_964242405.1 uncultured Rhizobacter sp.
GCGCTTATGCGCATCGGCATGCCGATGAGCTGAAGGCCTGGCTGGCCGCCAACCCGCAGGTGCAGGCGCGGCTGCAGGCGGTCGGGCAGCGGATCAAGGGCCTGTCCGAGCAGATGCCGGCGGCCAAGCGCTGAGGCGGCTGAAGGTCATGGAGAGACAGGCAATGTTCAGGCGTCATCTGCAGCGCACCCGAGTGATCTGGCGGGCGCTCCTTGTCTCGGTGCTGCTCGCGCTGGCGCTACCTGCAAGTGCGTTTCACTTTCCCTGGGACCAGGGGCACGACACCACGGCCTCGAACGACCCGCCGGCGCCAGGGCCCGATCCGCGGCCGCCGTGCGACCCTTGCAACGAAGGCGCCACTGCCTCTCCGGTATATGCCGCGCTCGGCCATGCAGTCTGGCAGGAAGGCGACGTTGTGCTCCAGGGCCGACCGTACATCGGCGTCAGTCGCGCATACAACTCTAATGATCCTGTCGTCGGCCTTTTTGGCAATGGCTGGTCAGCCGACTTCGACATCGCGCTTTACCCCGCCACCAGCTCCGGCGTGCAAATGCGCATCTTCAAGGCGGCGAACGGCAAACGCTTCAATTTTGTGCGGCAGGCCGACGGCAGCTACACCGCACCCAGTTCGCGCTTCGAAACCATCACGGAGGGCCTGACCACCGTCACCATGACGACGCCCGACGGGCGGCGTTATGTGTTCGCCCTGGACGGGAGACTGCTCGAACGCGTCGAGACGAGCGGCAAGCGCGCCACCTTTGGCTACGACACGGCGCTGCGCCTGATCCGCATCGACGACGGCAACGGCCGATCGCTAGTGCTCGCCTACAACGGCGCCAGCCTGGTGGGCTCGGTCACCGACCACAGCGGCAGGAACTGGCGCTACGCCTACGACGCCGCCGGCAACATGACCTCGGTGACCGACCCTGCGGGCGGCCGAAGGACCTATAAGTGGCAAGCCTACCGGCCGCCGGGCGATGCCAACATCTACTACCAGCTGCTCTCGGTGACCGATGCGAGTGGCGCCGCGTCGGTCAGCTTCACTTACAGCGGGAATCAGGTCAGCTCTTACACGCAGGGGGCTAATCGCTACCCCTACACGCGCCCGGCTTCCAACACCTCGTTGGCCGGCACCGTGACGCGTACCGATTCGATCGGCGCCCGAACTACCTTCACCTATGGCGCGTTGGGCCTCATCACCCAGGAGGTCGACGGCATCGGCGGCACTACCCGCTATGCCTACGACAGCAACGGCCGGCTGACCCAGACGACCGACGCGCTCGGGCGAATCTGGACCAGCACTTACGATTCGCTTGGGCGAATGACCTCGAGCAGCAATCCGCTGGGGCAACTTGTTTCGATGGAGTTCGCGGGCGACAACCCTCGCCCGAGCTTGATCCGTTCGGCCACTGGCCGCGTGGTCACCATGGCCTACGACGCCAGTGGAAAGATGATCAGCAGCACGGATTCCGCGGGTGCCGTTACTCGAATCGCCTACAACGCGGCCGGCGACCCAATCACTGCCACCAACGCGTTGGGCCAGCAAGCGACAGGGCAGTACTCTCCATCCGGCCTTCCCGTGCGCATGGTGGATGCGATGGGCCGGCCCTACAACATGGCCTATGACGCTCTCGGCCGCCTGGCCACGGTCACGAATCCTGCAAACGAAGCCACGCAGTTCACCTACGACTCGCTCGACCGTGTGGTCACGATCGTCGACGCACTGGGCCAGACCACTGCCATGACATATGACGCCGCAGGCCGCGTGCGCACTGTCACCGACCCGAAAGGCTCGGTGACCGAGCACCAATACGACAGCTTCGGCCGCCGCATTCTCGATATTGCACCTGATGGCCGGCGCACCACGTACACCTATCGCGTCGACAACCTGCTGGACCGCGTCACCAGGCCGGACAACACCTTCATCAGCTACGGCTACGACGCCAACAAGCGCCGGACGCAGGAAGTCGCCGGCAACGAGACCATTCAATACATCTACGACGGCCTGAACCAATTGCGCTCGGCCACGGGACCAGGGGGCACCGTCAGCTATACCTATGACAACGCCGGCCGAATGATCACCGCGACCCGCGGCGGCCGCACTCAGCCATCGATCTACAACGCAGAAGGCGAACGCATCCGACTCGATGCCCTCGGGCAGACGCAAACCTACTCGCGCGATGCTCGCGGCCTCGTCAACCGAATCAGCGGCCCTGCAGGCAACTTCGATTTCAGCTTCGATACGCTCGGCCGGCGTTCAAAGCTGACTTACCCAAACGGTTCGACCGTCGACTACGGCTTCGATACCGCAGGACAACTCACCAGCCTGGCGCACAACGGCATATTCAAAGCTCCCTATGCGCACGCTTTCGATGCCGCCGGCCGGATCACGCAGGTCACCGGCGATGGTCCAGCCTGGAACTACTCTTATGACCGCCTGGGGCGCCTTGTCGGCGCCATGCAAGGCAGCACGAGCTTCAACTACACGCTCGACCCGGTCGGCAACATCCTCAATGGCGGTCGCACCTACGACGTCAATCATCGGCTGACCGGCGACCCGAGCAAGCTTTACAGCTACGACGGCCGCGGCAATCTCACTCTCGAACAAGACCGAGTCAGCGGCGCACGAGTGGCTTACAGCTGGAACGTCAAGAATCAATTGCTGCAGGTCGACTCTTTCGCGAACGCCACTTCAACAACGACCACGCGGCGCCTTCAATACACCTACGACCCGGTCGGCCGACGCGCATCCAAGACCGACGCCGGCGTGATCCAGCGCTTCGTCTATGACGGCAACGACATGATTGGCGTACTTGACAACGCCGGGACGCTCGTCACTTCATACCTGTTTTCAGGCGCTATCGACGAGCCGCTCAGTGCCTCCTCAGGCGGCGCGACCGGCTTCATGTTTTCAAACTATCTCGGCAGCGTCGTGGCGGTTGCCGGGGCGGCTTCGGTCACGAACACCTACCAATACGGCCCGTATGGCGAGGCGCTGCCGTCCAGCAGCGCCGATTCCGTGCCCTTCCGCTTCACCGGCCGCGAGAAGGACACGGACACTCTCTACTACTACCGTGCCCGCTACTACCACACCGGCATGGCGCGTTTCATCTCAGACGACCCGACGGGCATGTCGGGGGGCGTGAATCCTTACAGCTACGTCAGCGGCAATCCGGTCAGTTCGGGTGACCCGCCTGGCACCCAGCCAGGGTCGCCCGACTGGTGTCGCCGCCAACTGGAGCGAATCCAGAACATCCAGGACAAGATCAACGAGCGCATCGGCGAGCTCGACGAAAATCCTCAGGGCTTGCCCGAGGCCTGTCCGGGTGACGACCTCAAGCCGAGCCTGAGCCGGCGCGGCCATCGCAAGCTCATCAATATGGACAAGGCGAATCTGGCGGCGCAAAAGGCTTTGTATGCAGCGTACTGCGGTGGCGGGCCGCCGCCGATTCCGGTGCCCGTTCCGGTGCCGGTGCCGGCGCCTACGCCTAACAACAACAGCCCATTCAGTCTCGAATACTGGGAGGCCCTCACGGGGCTCACGGGCGCCGCCCTGCTGACCTACATCGTCATTTCGGAAGGCTCCAGGCTCTTCCCGCCGCGCAACCTCGTGCCGATCCCCTAGAACCTCTTAACCAAACCACCGCAGACTCGACGTGACCGAAGCCGATCCACTTGCCAACGATCTCCGGTCGGCCATCGCTGCGAATGATGCGCGGGCGCTGGCCGAGGCAGCCACGGCGATCGACCGCCGCGCGTTCGACGAAGCGCGGTTTCCTGGAAGCCTGTTCCTGGAGGTGATCGCCGCGTTGAAGAGCCCTGCGCTTCGCGCCAGCACCGACAGCGTGGCCCTGGTCAAGTTGTTCGAGTTCGGCCTCGATCTGCTGTCGGCTTCCCAGCGCGAGCAGCTGGCCGAGGCTTTGCACGAACTTATCCCGAAGACCGCCGACGAAACTGCTGCCTTTGTTGCGGTGGAGCTGCTGGTCGAGCTCTGGAGTGCAGACAGACTGTTGAAGGCGCTGCAAGAACTGCGGACAGCGCCTTCCGAGCAAACGCTGCTCATCGTCGTGCATGGCTACGATTGGCTGGCGAAGCGGAACCAGGAGCCGCCGGTGAAGAGCGAATGCCTGGCCCGGCTTGGCGAGCTTTCGCGCTCGCCGCAGCCGACAGTTGCCGCAGAGGCGCGTTCGGCCTTGCGCAAGCGAGGGGGCACCGTCCCACGGCCAGCATGAGGGCGATGGCACGCCATGACATCTGCGACAGCGTTGCCGGCGGGCGCACTGCAGTTGGACCCGTTCAGAAAAGGCCGTCGCCTGAGACCCCAGTGGAATGTGCGATGCGGCCAGCGCGTAGGCTTTCTCGGTCTGACATGGGTCAGACGTCAAGGCTTACGGGGGTGAAGGTCAAGGTGCGCTCCAAGTGCACGAGCAGCGCGAGGACACATGCCGCCGTGCTGTTGATACTTTGTTTCTCGACTTGGTGCCAAGCCCAACTCGTCGTCTATACATCGACGGATCAGGAATACGCCGAAGTTATTCTCACGGACGCAAATGCGGTTATGCAGGAGCAGACACTTACCGTGTTCGACGCCGAAGCCGCCAAGACAGTTGGACTCGAGCGGCGACTTGTGGCTGAGAAGAACAAACCTAAAGCCGACGTATTCTGGAACTCCGAATTCCTGAGGACGTACCGCCTGCAGAACCAGGGGGTGCTGAAAGGGGCGACTGAACCCCCTCTGGAGCGAGCCCGCGCCGAGTTCACCTCCAGGTATGCAGTCGGCTTCGGCATCCGCACCCGAGTCATCGCAGTCAACCCCGCGCAGGTCGAACGGGCGCGATACCCTGCGACGCTCCACGACCTCACCGCCCATGGCGAACCCGTCCCGACCGATCTCTATCAACGCTTTCTGACCTGGACCCGACAGCCGCATCTCGTCGGCTGAGCATCCACGCCATGACCCCCTCCCCCGCGCCGCCCGGAGTGGACGGACAGACCCCGGCCGCCGGTCTCGTCAACGACGCCGAGCCCGGCGGCCGGTCGAATCGCCGGCGCCCAGCCCAGCCGTCGGTCGAATCAGCGGCGCCGCGCCTGGCCGTCGGTCGAATCGGCAGCACCGAGCCCAGCCGTCAGCCGAACCGGCGGCACTGAAGCTCGGCCGTCGGTCGAATCGGCGGTGCGGCGCCGATTCGCGGTGGCGCGAAGGAACGGGTGGCGACCAGACCCCGCCGCGAGCGCTTGCGCGCTCGGTGCGGTTGTCGGCCACCACCCGCCCTGCCGCCCGATCAAGCTCGGCCTTCTCAGTGCGGCAGTAGTATCATACCTACATGTTGCTGTACGTACAATCCGACGGAGCATCGTGGTCACGTAACATGGGCGGCATGATCGATCCCTCTGCGGACCGTGCCGTCTTCCGCCAACTGGCTGACCTGCTCCGCAACAAGATCGAGTCGGGTGAGCTGCGCCCGGGTGAGCCGCTGCCCAGCGAGTTGCGGCTGGCCGATGAATACGACATCAGCCGCACCACGGTGCGGCAGGCCATCGGGCAGCTGCGCACCGAGGGACTGGTCACCGTGGACCGGCCACGAGGGACCTTCGTCCGGGTGCCCGAGCCGGTCGAGATGGTCACCCTGGCCCGGGGTGAGCGCGCGAGCGCCCGGATGCCCACCGACGCCGAGCGCCGCAAATACCGTCTCGGCGAGGGCGTCCCGGTGCTGGTCGTGACCGCGGCGGACGGCACCGAGACCGTCCACCCCGCCGACCGGGTCCACCTCACCCGGCCGTGACCCGGGCCGGCGCCGGCCTGCTGACCGTGACCGGGCCGGGCGGATCGCGTACGAGAACATGCGTCGACCTTAGGCCGGGGGTATGACGATTTCCCGGCGGCCGCCTCGCGCCGGTGGATGGCCGCCACCGGCGCGGGGGCTTGACGCCGTGGCCGCGATCCTCGACGGTCGTCCTGATGGACACGCGGGCGATGCATCAGGGGCTGCCACCGGCCATGCGCGAGGCCGTGGACGACTTCGGGTATCACC
>CAXTDH010000212.1:0-6027 GCA_964242405.1 uncultured Rhizobacter sp.
TGGCAGCTTTCTCATGGCTTTCGAGGTGTGCAGCCTGTCGCGGCTCGACTGCTCCGTCCGGCTCAAGGCCTCCGCCGACGGGCTCGACTGGGGCACTCCGTCGGACTTCGGCACCCGCCCGCGGACGGCCGACGGCAGCACCCTGCGCGGCACGCCCACCCTGACCTGGGTGCCGATCGCGGGCCAGCCGGCCGGCGAGCTCATCCTGTCCGGCCAGATGCTGGTCGGCCCTGACGGTGCCGTCGACACAGTGCGGACCGGCCGCGTGCTGATGGTCAGCTCAAGCGCAAATCCGGCCGGCGCATGGCAGATCGCCGCCTCGCCGATCGGCCTCGGCAGCAGCCCGCCGACGATGTCGGACTGGTGCCAGAACTACAGCTCGCCACTGCTCCCGGTTGCGGGCGACAGCCGCTTGCTGATGCTGCAGACCGATCGTTCAGCGGACGGCGGCTGCGAAACACGTTTTGGCGTTGGCAGCCGGGGCTGAATCTGTAGCGACGAAGCGGGACCACCGCCTTCAAGCTTGACGTGAGGTGCTCGCCAATGCTTGCGGCTTTTTTACGTGATGACGACCACGCCGGTGGCCGGGTCATCGAAGGCCTGTCGCAGCCGGTCAGCGGCAGACAGCAGCCCGGCCAGCACGGCGTCGTTGCTTGTATTGCCCATGGCCAGATGAACCAGGCGTGGCTGGTAGCCCCGACCCACCACGACGCGTTGGAAGTCGTCGTCCTTTCAAAGTTTTCGTCGAGCAGCAGCTTCACGCCGCAGCGGACAGCCGCACTTCATGCGACTCCCGCGCTGCAGCGTAGGCGAGGCAGGCGCGTATGTCGTCGGACGAAAGTTCCGGAAAGTCAGCCATGATCTGCGCCGGAATCTGCCCCTCCGCAAGCCAGCCCAGAACGTCACCCACGCTGATGCGCAGGTCTCTTACACAAGGCCGGCCGCTGCGGCGTTGGGGGTCTGTGGTGATGACGTTGTGGAATTGGGTCATGGGGAGACGCTCATGCATCTGGTTGGAAATAGATACCGGCGCCAAAGCGTATTCGTCGACTTGGCAAGGGATGCTGGTGCCGACCAGGTGCTTCATTTTTGCAGACATGTACACACAGGGCAAGCGATGGCCTGCCCATCCCCGGTCGGCTGATCCGACCGGCGTGGCGCGAGCGGGCTGCCGGTACCTCCGGGTCCGGGTCAGCCCCGACGACCGGCTCGCCGTCGGGGCCTCGACTCACACGGCCGATGCGGACGCGCGCGCCGCGGCCGGCTTGCTCGCCATCGCCAGCAACGAGATCCCGTTGAAGAACCAAAGCCCGTCGAGCGACCAGTCGGTGTATTTGGCGATGACGTTGCTGAGCGTGTAGGGGGTGTACCAGCAGTTGTGGTCCGGATGGACGACCTCGACGAAGGTCTCGTCCGCCTCCAGGTAGTCGAAATGCCGGCCGCGGCACTGCCAGGCATCGGGCACGGTGATCGCGACGTTCGGCGCTTTCAGCGTGTCGAGCTGGGCCAGAAAGCCGCCGACATCGGCAACGTGCTCCATCACCTCGGGCGCCAGGATCAGGTCGTATTCACCCTCGATGTCCGCGAGTGCCGAATACAGCCGGCCGCGGGCGTGGGGCGCCAGTCCGGCCAGTGCTTCGGCATGGATGTCGAAGCCGTCGAGGCGGGCGCAGTGCGGCTCGAGCGCCAGGTGCAGGGAGGTGTTCGGGTCGGTGATCGGCCAGTCGGCGCAGCCGATGTGCAGCACCCGCAGGCCGGCGCACATTTCCTTGAAGACGTCGAAGCGGCTGCGGCCGGCGAGCTCCCGGCCGACCGATACGCGCTGCACGAAATACGGCGCGTGCCGGGCTTCGAGCACGGAGCGCAGGGCGCTGGATGGCGCGGGCGTGGGCGCCGTGACGTCGGGTTCGGGTGCACGCACCGGCGGCAGGGCCCGGCCGACCGCATCGAATTCGCTCAGGTGCAGCGTGTCGTACGACCGCTTGGTGCTCGCCCACTCCTGGTGCGCATACACCTTGCCATGGCCGTCGTAGCGCAGCCCGCTGTAGTGCTCGGGGATGAAGGTGTGGCTCGGCAGGATGTCGAGGCGGTGATAGGCGTAACGGCGATAGGCGTTGGTGAGCCGCATCGGCCCGACCGTCTTCCAGGCCATGTCGTCGACGACCGTCGCCTCGGCATGGATGTCGTTGACGATCTGGCCGACGAACGGGTTCTCCTTCTCGCAGGCGAAGTAGCCGGCGGCGATCAGCCCGGGCCGGGCGATCTCGCTTTCCCAGCAGGCGAAGGCTTCGGACTCGAGCAGGCTGTCGTCGAGCGGCCGCAGGCAGATGCTGTCGGCGTCGACGACGAAGCCGCCCTCGTTGTAGAGGATCTCCCAGCGCATCATGTCGGCCACGCCGTTCAACTCCTTGCGCGACATCTCGCGCATATGGCCCGCATTGATCCATTCGGTGTCGACCAGCGTATCGTTGCCCCAGACCTTGAGCGTCCAGTCGGGGTTGTGATCGGCCCAGGTGCGGATGCAGTTGTCCGGGCGCCGGCTTTCATCGCCGACCCAGATGAAGTGGAGCGTCTTCGGGATCATGGCGCGGTCGCTTTCTGATTCACATCCGGATCGGTCGCGCGGGCCGGCACGAAGTGCTCCGGCGGCAGGCCCTTCGACCAGCGCTCGGCCATTCGCCACAGCAGGTCGCCGAAGTCGCGGGTGTAGCCGGCGCTGTCGAACAGCGGCGCGCTGTCGCGGGCTGCGATCAGATGCTCGCGCAGCGCCCGGCGGCGGTCGCCGTCACGGGCGAGCGCCAGCACCTGCCGCTCGTAGGCGCGGGCGTCGGGGCACGACAGCTCGGCAAGGCCGACCGCGGCGAGCAGGCTCGCAGCGACCCGGGAGGCGAAGCTCTCGCCCGTGCAGGTCACAACCGGCACGCCCGCCCAAAGCGCGTCGCTGACGGTGGTGTGGCCGTTGCAGGGCCAGCTGTCGATGAACAGATCGGCGAGCGCGAAACGGCTGAGGTGCCCGGCCAAGCCGATCTTCGGCGCGAACACCAGCCGCTCCGGCGCAATGCCGCGGGCCGCCGCCTCGGCACGCAATTGCGCCGGCGCGCCGGCGTTCCACTGCAGCAGCCAGAGCACCGAACCGGGCAGCGCCTGCAACAGCCGGCACCAGACATCGAACACCTCGGGCGAGAGCTTGAAGGGCTGGTTGAAGCCGCACAGCACCAGCGCGCCTTCGGGCAGGCCGACCGCCGCCCGGGTCATCGGCGCCGGCAACGGCCGCTGCCGGTCGTTGGGCTGGTAGCAGCGCGGCAGCAGGGCGAGCTTTTCGCTGAAGTGCTTCGCATGCGCGAGCGGCGAGCAGATTTCGTCGCCGATGAAGTAATCGATGAAGTCCGCGCCGGTGCTGCCGGGAAAGCCGAGAAAGCTCACCTGCACCGGCGCCGGCCTGTACGCCAGAACGGGCAGCCGGGTGTCGCGCGAATGGCCCTTGAGCTCGACCAGCAGGTCGCAGCCGTCCTCGCGAATGCGCTCGGCCGCTTCCCGGTCGCTGAGCGAGCCGATGTCGACGAAGGCATCGCAGGCCAGGCGCAACCGCGCGCGCATCGGGCTGCCGTCCTCAGGCCCGTGCGAATAGAGGCGGATGTCGAATCGCTCGCGCGCCAGCAGCTCGAACACCTCGGCCAGGAGCACGGCGGTCGCGTGCTGATGAAAGTCCGCCGACAGGAAGCCGACGCGCAGCCGCTGCGCCAGCGGCCGGAGCGGCACCGGCGCGAAGGGCGCGATGTCGCGGGTGGTGAAGCGCACGCAGGAACGGGCGACGCGCAGCTGCTCGGCCGGGTCATCGGTCAGGGTGACGTGGGCGAAGGCCGCCGTCCAGCGGGCGGCATCCGGCGCCAGCCCGGCGGCCAGGCGGCGCAAGTCGGCGAGGTCGTCGGTGGCATGCTGCCAGCGGCACAGCTCGCGCTCGATGAAGGTCAGCAGGCCACGGGCAGCGATCTCGCCGGGGCCCATGCCGAGCAGCAAGGCGGTTCGCAGGCACTCGGTGGATTCGGCCTTCAAGCCGAGCGCATTCAGCGACAGGCCGAGGCGGTAGTGCGACATCGCATGCGCCATGTTGCCGCGCAGCGCCTCGAACAAGGCGCCGACCGCCTCCTGGTGACGCCCGGCGTTGAAGAGCGCCTCGCTCAGGTTCTGGTGGAATTCGGTGCTGCGGACCACCGCCGCCGGCTGTTGCATCAACAAGTCGGCCGCTGCCGAATAGCGGTATTGACGGTTCAGGCATTCGGCGCCGATGCCGCGGGCAATGACGTGGCACGGGTCGGCCGCCAGCAGCGCCGCAGCATGGCCCGCGGCCGCCTCCAGCCGACCGCCCTTCAGTTGCGCCCGCGCCAGGTTGAGCCGAAACAGGCTGTCGCGCGGATCGAGGTCGACGGCCTGCTGGAACGCAGCTTCGGCCCGCGGCCAGTCGCCGGCATCGGCAAAGCCGACGCCTTGCTGCCAATGCCGCTGCGCCGCTTTGGCGGGCGCTCGGCGGCCCGAAGCGCCGGTCGCCGCCGGGCCTGCCTGTCTGGGATGCTGGAGCTGCATGAGCGTTCGACACCGGCGCGATTGCCGGCGGTGGGCAGGGGCGAAGCTCCAAATTCTAGAAATCAGCTTCGGCTGTCAATGACCGATATGGCAGGCAGATCACGCGCTGTTCCGATCGGCCGCGAACCGGCAGGCCGGCGGGCCCGCCACGCGAAAAACGAGCAAGAGCAAGGCGTTCAGCCCGTTATTTCCCTCGACATCACGAAGATTTTTACGGTCGGGACTCAAGTGGGCGCCGCAAGCCTCCGATAAGTTCTTCATCGGGGACGAGTGATCGAAACCGGGTCCCGACAAGCCTTCGCCGGCGATCGTGCCGGGTGTCACTTAAACCGCCAGGAGTATTTGTCATGTCCATGTCAGTCAATACCAATCTCTATTCCATCGACGCCCAACGCAACCTGAACCGTTCGGCAATGTCGCTCTCGACCTCAATGCAACGGCTCTCGTCGGGCCTGCGCATCAACTCGGCGGCGGACGATTCGGCCGGGCTGGCGATCTCGCAGCGCATGACCGCCCAGGTCCGCGGCATGAACGTCGCCATTCGCAATGCCAACGACGGCATCTCGCTCGCCCAGACCGCCGACGGCGCGCTCTCTTCGGTCGGCGACTCGCTGCAGCGGATGCGTGAGCTGGCGATCCAGGCGCTCAACTCGACCAACAGCGGCTCGGACAAGGATTCGCTCAACCAGGAGTTCCAGCAGCTCGGCGCTGAAATCACCCGCGTCATCGGCGGCACCACCTTCAACGGCGCGACCATCCTGGCCGGCTGTGCCGGTGCCCTGACCTTCCAGGTCGGCGCCAACACCACCACCTCGGACACCTTGACGGTGACGACGACCGACCTGTCGGCCGACGCCTCGATCACCGCCGTCACCGGCACGACGATCGACAGCACCACCAGCACCACGTCGCTCAACGCCGTGGTCAACGGCCTCGACGGTGCGATCGACGACATCAACCGGCAGCGCGCCGTTTTCGGTGCGACGCAGAACCGCTTCAACGCGGTCGTGTCGAACCTGCAGAGCTCGGTCGAGAACCAGTCGGCCGCCGCCAGCCGCATCACCGACGCCGATTTCGCGACCGAGACCGCCAACATGTCGCGCGCCCAGATCCTGCAGCAGGCCGGCACGGCGATGGTGGCGCAGGCGAACCAGCTGCCGCAGCAGGTGTTGAAGCTGCTGCAGTAAGCGCCCTTCACCGCCCGACGACCGCACGCCGCGGCCGTCCCGCAAGCCCCGCCGGTTCGCCGGACGGGGCTTTTTTTTCGGGGCATATCGAACCGGCTGCTCGGGCTCGGCTCGACGCCACGGGCCGGCGCCGAAGCGGTGTACCGTCGAGGGCATCGTCCGCTGGCCGATCGAGGCGGATGCCTGCCGCCCGACGACCGCCGCCCCGCAGTAGAGCAACCCCCATGAGCAGCAACCGAATCCTCGTCACCGGCGGCGC
>CAXTDH010000213.1:0-5996 GCA_964242405.1 uncultured Rhizobacter sp.
GGCCGACTGGTAGAGGTGGGTCGCCTGCTCGACGAGTTCGCCCCAGCTGTGCGCCGGGTGGATGTTGACCTCGATGACCCCCGGGTCAGGGGTGACCCGCAGCAGCGCCAGGCGCGGATCCTTCGGCGGCTCGTAGCCTTCGAGGATGACTGGCAGGTTCATCTCCAGCGCCGTGTCTTCGACGGCGGCGACGAGCTCCAGGTAGTCCTCCAGTGCAGTGGCCGGCGGCATGAAGACATAGAGGCGGCCATGGCGCGGCTCGGCGCTGAGGGCAGTGCGGGTCACCGCGGCGGCTGATTCGAAGCGCGCCGGGGCACGGGCCGCGGCCACAGCGGCGGAGGCCGCCGAGGTGGCGGCAGCTGCGGCGCTAACTGCAGCCGCTGAGGTGCCCAAGGTACCAGAAGCGGCGCCCGCCAGCTTCGCTGTGCCGTTGTCCGACGAAGTGGGGCCATCACCCACAGCGCCGGCACCCCCGAGCGCATAGCCCTCGCGGTCGGCATCGGTGAAACGCAGCCGCCGATAGCTCGGCAACGGCGCGAACGACTGGGTCTGGTCGGGCGGGTAGACCCACGGCAGATCCGTCTCCTTGGCCCACGGCTGGGAATCGAGCGGCAGCCGGTAACCGAGCGCCGAATCGCCCGGCACGAGGTAGCAGCGCTCGGCACGCAGGAACCACGGGCCGGTCTTCCAGCGCTTCGTGCCGGGAATGCGCGCCACCGGAAAGACATGGCCAACCACCTGGTCGAGGCCCTGGGTGAACACCTTGCGGAGGCGGTCACGCTCCAGCGGATCGGCGAGCCGGGCGTCGAACGGGTCGACGTTGGTGGGCAGCTTGCGCTCGCGCCAGAGGTAGTACCAGGTGTCCTCGTACGCCGGGAAGACGTAAGCAGGGTCCAGCCCGAGGCGCCGGGCGACACCCGCCAGGAAGCGCTGCGCATGGGCCTCGGTGACGCCGTAATCCCGGTGCTCGTCGGCGAACAGCTCCGGGTGCGTCCAGACGGGTTCCTTGTCCTTGCGCCAGAACAGGTTCAGCGACCAGCGCGGCAGCTGCTCGCCCGGGTACCACTTGCCCTGGCCGTAATGCAGCAGGCCGCCCTCGCCGTATTTGCTGCGCAGCTTGTCCATCAGCTCGGCGCTCAGCAGGCGCTTGGTCGGGCCCATCGCCTCGGTGTTCCATTCGGCGCCTTCCCGGTCGTCGACCGAGACGAAGGTCGGCTCGCCGCCCTGGGTGAGCCGCACGTCGTGCCTGCGCAGGTCGGCGTCGACCTGGTGGCCGAGCGCGTCGATCGTTGCCCACTGCGCTTCGGTGTAGGGCAGCGTGACCCGCGGCGCCTCCCAGACGCGGGTGACCGACATCGAGTGCTCGAAGGTCGTTTCGCACTCGTCGATCTCGCCGCTGACCGGGGCGGCCGACGACGGCTCGGGCGAGCAGGCGAGCGGAATATGACCTTCGCCGGCGAGCAGGCCTGAGGTCGGATCGAGGCCGATCCAGCCGGCGCCCGGCAAGAACACCTCGCACCAGGCGTGCAGATCGGTGAAGTCGACCTCGGTGCCGCTCGGGCCGTCGAGTGATTTGACGTCGCTTTTCAGCTGGATGAGGTAGCCGGAGACGAAGCGCGCCGCCAACCCGAGGTGCCGCAGCAGTTGCACCAGCAGCCAGCCGGTGTCGCGGCAGGAGCCGCTGCCCTTGGCGAGCGTCTCCTCGGGCGTCTGCACGCCGGGTTCCAGGCGGACCAGGTAGGCGATGTCGCGCTGCAGCTTCTGATTGACGGCGACCAGAAAATCGTTGGTGGGCGTCTTGTCGCGGGCAACGCCCTGCAGGTAGGCCTGGAACGCCGAGGCGTCGACCAGCTCAGGGGCCTTGATCAGATAAGGCTCGAGCTCGGTCCGCAGCTCTTCGTTGTACTTGAACGGGTAATGTTCGGCCGACGGCTCGAGGAAGAAGTCGAACGGGTTCAGCACCGACATCTCGGCGATCAGGTCGATCTCGATCCGGAAGTGCGTCGTCTTCTCCGGGAACACCAGCCGGGCGAGGTAGTTGGACTGAGGATCCTGCTGCCAGTTGATGAAGTGAGTCTCGGGCTCGACCCGCATCGAATAGCTCAGGATGCGGGTGCGCGAATGCGGCGCCGGGCGCAGGCGCACCACCTGCGGGCCGAGGGTGATCGGACGGTCGTACTGGTAGTGAGTGACGTGGTTCAGTGCGACATGGATGGACATGAAGGCTCCAGGAGGGAACGGGCCGAGGAAAAGGTGCAGCCGCCCGGCTGGCGGTGAGAGCGCACAGTCACGATTGTCGAGGCGCGCAGCGCCATGCAGCCGCGCCCACGGCTGGCAACGAGGGCCGAAGTGGCGCCGGGCAGACGGCCGGAAGGTTGTGTATCAGGCCGGCGGCAGGCCGCGTCATCAAGCCGCGACCGGCACCAGGAAGTCGCGGCTGATGCCGACACCGAGCGTGCCGACCCGCTCGAGGAACTGCGTCAGATAGGCGTGCAGGCCGGTCGCCAGGATCTCGTCGATGCGGCCGTACTGCAGATCGGCCTGCAACCGGCCGGCTCGCCGCAGCGTCTCGGTCGACTGCTCGTTGGCGACCATCTCCAGGTTCGTCACCACCTCGTGGATGCAGGCGGCGAGCGAGCGCGGCATGTCGGGCCGCAGGATGAGCAACTCGGCGACCTTTTCCGGCCGGATCACGTTGCGATAGGCCTTGCGGTACACCTCGAACCCGGAGACCGACCGCAAGATGCCCGACCAGTGATAGAAATCGACTTCGGTATCGCGCGCCGCGACACCGTTGGCGGCGCCGGTGCCGTGGTATTCGCTCTCGACCGCGTGAAACTTCACGTCGAGCAAGCGGGCGGTGTTGTCGGCCCGTTCGAGGAAGCTGCCGATGCGCAGGAAGTGGAAGGCTTCGTCCTGCAGCATGGTGCCGACGGTCACGCCACGCGAGAGGTGCGAGCGGAACTTCACCCATTCGAAGGTGGCGCTCGGGTCGCGCAGGAACTCTTCGTTGGCCACCATGCGCTGGAATTCGAGCCACGTCTGGTTTTGCGTCTCCCAGACCTCGGTCGTCAGCGTGCCGCGAACCGCACGGGCGTTTTCACGCGCCGCGCGCAGGCAGTTTCGGATCGACGAGCCGTTTTCGGCGTCGCTCACCATATAGCGCATCACGTTGGCCTGGTTGACCTCGCCGTAACGCTTCGCGAAATCGCCGCTGAGTTCGCTGATGCTCAGCAAGCCTTTCCAACCGCTCTCCGCCTCGTCGGCCGATTGCGGCATGAGCGACGCCTGGTAGTTCACGTCGAGCATGCGGGCGGTGTTTTCGGCCCGCTCCATGTAGCGGGCCATCCAGAACAGGTGATCTGCGGTTCTAGAGAGCATCTGCGGGCTCCAGGCTGGGTGTGTTGAAGGGGAGCCGACTTACGACGTTCATGCCTCGAGCACCCAGGTGTCTTTGGTCCCACCGCCCTGCGAGGAGTTGACGACCAGCGAGCCCTCCTTCAACGCGACCCGGGTCAGGCCGCCCGGCACCATCTGAACCGACCTGCCGGACAGCACGAACGGCCGCAGATCGATGTGGCGCGGCGCGATGCCGCTCTCCACATAGGTCGGGCAGGTCGACAAGCTCAGCGTCGGCTGGGCGATATAGCCGGCCGGGTTGGCGATCACCGCCTTTCGGAAATCCTCGATCTCGTCGCGGGTAGCCGCCGGCCCGATCAGCATGCCGTATCCGCCGGCCCCGTGGACCTCCTTGACGACCAGGTCGTCCAGGTTGGCGAGCACGTATTTCAGGTCGTCGTCCTGGCGGCAGAGGTAGGTCGGCACGTTGTTCAGGATCGGTTTTTCGCCGAGATAGAACTCGATCATCTGCGGCACGTAAGGGTAGATCGACTTGTCGTCGGCGACGCCGGTGCCGATGGCGTTGCTGAGGGTGACGTTGCCGGCGCGGTAAGCCGAGAGCAGGCCGGCACAGCCGAGGGTCGAATCCTCGCGGAACGCCTCCGGGTCGAGGAAGTCGTCGTCGACCCTTCGGTAGATCACATCGACCCGCTTGGGGCCCTGCGTCGTCCGCATGTAGACGAACTTGTCTTTGACGAAGAGGTCCTGCCCCTCGACGAGTTCGATGCCCATCTGCTGGGCCAGGAAGGCGTGCTCGAAGTAGGCGCTGTTGTGCATGCCGGGCGTGAGCACCACGACCGTCGGCTCGTTGACCGACGGCGGCGCCACCGAGCGCAGCGTCTCGAGCAACAGGTCGGGGTAGTGGGCGACGGGCGCCACCCGGTGCTGGCTGAACAATTCGGGGAAGAGCCGCATCATCATCTTGCGGTCCTCCAGCATGTAGCTCACGCCGCTGGGCACGCGCAGGTTGTCCTCGAGGACGTAGTAGCTGCCGCTGCCGTCGGCATTGGCGGCGCGGATGATGTCGATGCCGGAGATGTGCGAGTAGATGCCGCCCGCCACGTCGACGCCCATCATCTCGGGCCGGAACTGGGCGTTCCGCAGGATCTGTTCCGCCGGGACGATGCCCGCCTTGATGATCTCCTGCGCATGGTAGACGTCGTGGATGAACCGGTTCAGCGCCGTGACCCGCTGGGCGAGGCCCTTTTCCATCTCGGCCCACTCATGAGCCGGAATGACCCTCGGAATCAGATCGAAGGGAATCAGCCGCTCGTTGCCATGACCGTCTTCATCCTTCGCGCCATACACGGCGAAGGTGATGCCGACCCGGCGAAAGATCATCTCCGCTTCTTCGCGGCGCGACAACATCACGTCGCTCGGCTGCCGGGCCAGCCAGCGGTCATAGCCGCGGTAGTGCTCGCGCACGGCACCCGCGCTGGCATGCATCTCATCAAAACTCGGTCCCATGGGCACGCCTCCTGGACGACAAGGTTAGCAAATTCCGCGCCATTCGCCGGCTCTCGGACACTGGCGAAGGCGATCGACGCGTGCCGACACGCGGGGTCACGAACCGGGCTCCGCGTCGTCCGAATGCCAGTAACGCCGTACCCGGTCACGCTCGCAAACGCCTTCGGGCGGCCCATCGGATCGCCAGCGCCAGGCGCCGCAGGCGGTGCTCGCCCGGATCATGACCCGGCGCGCGACATACCGCTCGACGACCTCGGGTGCCGGATGGCCGAAGCGGTTGCGGTAGCCGGCCTGGAACACCGCCGCCTTCGGCCCGACCGCGTCGAGGAACGCCGCGCTCGACGACGTCTTGCTGCCGTGATGCGGCACCACCAGCACCTCGCTCGCCAGCGCCGTGCCGAGACGGGCGACGAGCAGCGCCTCCTGGTCACGCTCGAGGTCGCCGGTCAACAGCAGGCTGCGGCCGTTGGCGGCGCTGACCCGCAGCACGCAGGACATCGCGTTCGACTTGAGCCGGCGGTCGTAGTCGGCTGCTTCGGGGCGCAGGATGTCGAAGCGGACACCGTCCCAGGCCCAGGTCTGTCCGGCGCTGCAACGCGTCGTCGTCCCGGCCCTGCCGAGCAGCGGATGGCCGTCCTCGAGCGAGCTGAGCAGATCGCCGACCGGCAGGCCCGCGAGCAAGGCACGGGCGCCACCGACATGGTCGAGGTCACGGTGGCTGAGCACCAGCCGGTCGAGCTTGTGCGCGCCGGTGGCCCGCAGCAGCGGCAGGATGACGCGCTCGCCGGCGTCCGTCTCGGGGGAATACTGCGGGCCGGCGTCGAACACCAGCCAATGGCCGGCGGTGCGGACTACGACCGAGGTGCCCTGGCCGATGTCGAGCGCCAGCAGTTCGAACGCGCCCGGCACCGGCCGCGGCAGCGCCGGCCAGAACAGCGCCAGCAGCAGTGGCAGCCCGAGCACCCGTGCCCGCGAAGGCAACGGCAGGACGAGCAAGGCCGCGCCGACCAGCCCTGCCAGTTGCGCCCAGGCCGGCGCCACCGGCACCATCCAGACGGAGCCCGGCCAGGAAAGCAGCCAGGCGAGCACCCGGTTCAGCGCCGTCATCACCACGGCCGCCAGCGCCCAGA
>CAXTDH010000214.1:0-5994 GCA_964242405.1 uncultured Rhizobacter sp.
GCACCTTGCCCTTCTTGGCGACGAAACGCACCGAGAAGCGCGCCCGGTCGCGATAGCGCAAGGCGGGCCCTTCGATCGGCCTCAGCACCTGTTCGGGCCTGACCTTGCCGAGGTGCCAGAGGGCGTCCTCGAGGGCTCGCTGCTTGGTCGCGATCTGCGCACCCACATGCAGGTGCTGCATCCGGCAACCGCCGCAGGTGCCGAAGTGCGGGCAACGGGGCACGACCCGTTGCGAGCTGGCGCGCCGCAGCGCCGCCATCGTTCCCTGCTCCCAGTTGTTCTTGCGGCGGTGCACCGCCACCTGGACGACTTCGCCCGGCAGCGCATCCTCGATGAACACCACCTTGCCACCTTCGGTGTGCGCCACGCCCTGGGCTTCCAGGTCGAGCGATTCCACCTTCAGCCACTCGCTGTCGGGCGGCAGCGGCGCAGCACGCGCCTCGTTCTTGCGACTCATTGCGCCGATTATCGACGCCGGGCTGCAGTAGGATTCCCGCAGTCGCCGACCATCCGGTCACGGCTTCCCAGCTTCGACACACCACCGCCGCACCTCATGAGCATCTTCTACACGCCGGATCACCAGTGGATCGATGACAGTGACACCGAGGCGGCGAGCGTCGGAATCACCTTCCATGCGCAAGAGGCGCTCGGCGACGTGGTGTTCGTCGAATTACCCGCGGTCGGCACCCGCTTCGCCCGAGGCGATGTCGCCTGCGTCGTCGAATCGGTCAAGGCGGCGGCAGATGTCTACCTGCCGGTCGGCGGCGAGATCGTCGCGGTCAACGAAGCGCTGCGCGACGACCCGGGTGTCGTCAACACGGATCCGCTGGGCGCGGGCTGGTTCGTCAAGGTTCGGGTAGCGGACAGCGCCGAGTTGGCCCCGCTCCTCGACCAGGCGCGCTACGACGCGTTGGTGGCTGCGAGCTGAGCCTGGGCCGGCGCCTCCGACCCAGCCGCCGCCGGTTCAGAAGTCCATCGTCAGCTCTTCGATGTCGGCTGGCTCCAGCAGCGCATCGGCGAGCCACTGCTGCATTTCGGGCATCGCCATGATGGTCTGGCAATAGACGATGCAAGCACGGTTCAATTTGACGTCGTAGGTGAGGAAGCGGGTGACGACCGGCGCGAACATCGCATCGGCCAGGCCCCGGTGCTCGCCGAACAGGAACGGGCCACCGTAACGTGCCAGGCACTCGGTCCAGATGTCGACGATGCGGTCGATGTCCGGCTGAGCCCCGGCCCAAACCTTATGGCCCGGGTAGCGAGACCTCAGGTTCATCGGCAGCGACGCCCGCAGGTTGGCGAAGCCGGAGTTCATCTCACCGCACACCGACCGGCAGTGCGCCCGGGCGATCCGCTCGCTCGGCAGCAACCGGCTGTCCGGCAGGATGTCGTTGAGGTACTGGCCGATGGCCAACGTATTCCAGACCTTCGCGCCGTCGTGATTCAGGCACGGCACGCGGATCGACGGCGCCATCAGCAGCAACTCGCGCCGCGCGTCGACATCATCGGGCGAGACCATCACCTCCTCGAACGGCAGGCCCGAGAACTTGATCATCAGCCAGCCGCGCAGCGACCACGACGAGTAGTTCTTGCTGCTGAGCGTCAGGGAGGCCGTCTGGGGCACCGCTTCTGGCGACGGAGTCGACGTGCCGGGCCACGACGAAGTGCCGGACGTGTGTTCGGCCTCCGGCGACAAGGTAGTTACATCGGACATGGTGCGCTTTCTCCGACGTGGCGGGCAGACCCATGCCCACAGCAAGTGATGTGCCAAGTCTCTAGCCTCTGGCCCGGGAGTTGCAAACGCCTAATACGCTGCGGGTGCACACCCCGAAACTCACCGCCAAATCAACAATTGAGCCGGAGAATCCATGATGTACAGCGCCTACCAGGCTCATTCCGACTTGATGTGGCCCTGGCGAACGATGGCCAGGATGTCGTTGCCCTTCCTTCAGGATCCCGCCTTCGGGATGGCCACGAACCTCGGCTCACGAAAGCTCGCCGCAGCCTGCGAAGTGCTGGCGCTCGCGGAAGTCACCCATCGCCGGCCGGCGTGGAACATCGATACGGTCGTCGTCGACGGCAGCAGCGTCGCCGTCACCGAAGAGGCGGTGCACGCCACGCCGTTCGCCACGCTCCTGCGGTTTCGCAAGCAGTCGGTCACGGAGCAGCCGAAGGTGTTGATCGTCGCGCCCATGTCGGGGCATTTCGCGACACTGCTGCGCGACACCGTCCGCACGACGCTGCAGGATCACGATGTCTATGTCACCGACTGGCACAACATCCGCGACGTGCCGCTCTCGGCCGGCCGCTTCGGCCTCGACGAGTACACCGAGCACATCATCGACTTCCTCGAGGTGATCGGGCCGAACGCCAATGTGATGGCGATCTGCCAGCCGTGCGTCTCGGCGCTGGCCGCGGTCGCCATCATGTCCGAGGACCAGAACCCCGCCACGCCCGCCAGCCTGACACTGATGGCGGGGCCGATCGATTGTCGGATCAGCCCGACGGCGGTGAACAAGCTGGCGACCACCAAGCCGATCGAATGGTTCGAGAAGAACCTGATCAGCACCGTGCCCTGGCGCCATCGGGGTGCCGGCCGAAAGGTCTACCCTGGTTTCGTGCAGCTGTCGGCGTTCATCGGCATGAACAAGGACCGGCATGTCGGTGCCTTCAAATCCTACTTCCAGCAGTTGGTCGACAAGGAACTCGACAAGGCGGAGGTGACGCGGAACTTCTACCAGGAGTACTTGGCGGTGTCCGACCTGTCGGCCGACTTCTATCTCGAAACGGTCGACCTGGTGTTCCAGAAGCACGCCCTGCCCAAGGGCGAGCTCACGTACCAGGGCCGCAAGGTCGACCCGTCGGCAATCCGCCGAACCGCCCTGTTGACCGTCGAGGGCGAGCGCGACGACATCTGCGCGATCGGCCAGACGCTGGCCGCGCAAGATCTGGCCTCCAGCCTGCGTCCCTACATGCGGACGCATTATGTCCAGCCGGATGTCGGCCACTACGGCGTGTTCAGCGGCAAGCGCTGGCAGAATTCGATCTATCCACTGGTGCGCAACGTCATCCACAACTCGCGCTGATCAGTCCTTCGATGCTGGCATCAGCGGCAGGCCGGCCCCACCCCCTGTCGCCGTGAACGCCACCGTCTCGACCGGCTGCTTCGTGCCGGCCTGCCGCACCAGGTAGCTGTAGATCACCGGCACGACGATCAGCGTCAGCAGGGTCGATGTGATCACCCCGCCGATGATCGCCCGCCCCATCGGCGCCTGGATCTCGCTGCCTTCGTCGAGCGCGAGGGCCAGCGGCAGCATGCCGAAGACCATCGCCGAGGTCGTCATCATGATTGGCCGCATCCGCACCAGGCCGGCCTGCAGCAGCGCATCGGCAACGCTCGCGCCGGCCTTGCGCTGCTGGTTCGCGAAGTCGACCAGCAGAATCGCGTTCTTGGTCACCAGCCCCATCAGCATCACCAGGCCGATCATCGAGAACAGGTTCAGGGTCGAGTGCGTCGCCAGCAGCGCCAGCATGACGCCGATCAGCGCCAGCGGCAGTGACGCCATGATCGCGAGCGGCTGCAGGAAGCTGCCGAACTGCGACGCCAGCACGATGTAGATGAAGATCACCGCGGCGATGAGGGCGAGCAGGATGCCCTGGGCCGCCGCGGCCTGTTCCTTCGATTGCCCGCCGACGTCGAAGCGGTAACCCGGCGGGAGCACGGTGGCGTCGACCAGCTTCGTCACCTCGTCGCCGACGTCGCCGCTCGGCCTGCCGCTCACGCCGGCGTAGATGGCCTGGCGGCGTTGCAGGTCCTGGCGCTTGATGACTTCCGGGTTGACGACCGGCACCACATCGGCAATGCGCGAAAGCGCGATCGGCGTGCCGTCCGCGGCATACGCGACCGGCAGGCTGTCGAGCTGCGACACGTTCTGGCGCATCGGCTGCGGCAGGCGCAATTCGACTTCCACCTGCTCGCCGTCCGGTGCCGTCCAGTAGGTCGCGACGTCGCCGTTGACGAAGCTGCGCAGGCTGGCGGCCAGCTGCGTCGGCGTCAGGCCGAGTTCCCGGGCGGCATCGGGCCTGATGCGAACGGCGTAGGCAGGCAGCCCCGGCTTGACCGACGTTTCAAGGTCGTTGATGCCCCGGATCTTGCCGATCTTCTCCGCCAGCTTGAGCACCTCGGCATCGAGCACCAGCGGGTCCGGGCCGAGCAGCGCGACGTAGATCGGGCGCTCGCCGAGCGATACATCCGCGCCCGGAATGGGCGCCAGCGCGACGCGAATGGCGTCCTCCACCTGCTTCTGGCTGCGGCCGCGATCGTTGCGCGGCACCAGCTGGATGCTGACCTGCCCCGTGTTGCGCGACCCGTTGCCGCTGTCACCGACGCTGGTCGACATCATCCGCACCTCGGGCATCGCCCGCACCGCTTCCTCGACCTGGCGCATCTTCTCGCTGCCACGGGCCAGGCTGGTGCCGACCGGCATCCGCACGTTCAGCTGGATGTAGCTGTTGTCGGCTTCGGGGATGAACTCGGTGCCGACGAGCGGCGCCAGCAGGATCGCCGCCACGAAGCTCGAGATGCCGACGCCCAGCACGATGCCGCGCGGCGTGATGGTGGCCAGGCGCAGCCCACGGGGGCGTGAGCGGTCTCGCAGCCCGTGCGAGTCGAAGGGCAGGCCGAACGCCGGCAGAGGCAGCACCCAGAGCCGGTAGCGACGGCCGCTGAAGATCCAGCGGATCAGGCGTTCGTAGACGCCGTGCAGGCCGTCGAGCAGCCGGTCGGTGCCGCGCATCAAGTGGCCGATCACGGGCAGTCGGATCAGGCGGCTGCCGGGCGGGTCCTTCCAGACGCTCGACAGCATCGGGTCGAGCGTGAAGCTGACGAAGAGGCTCACCAGCACCGCCACCGCGACGGTGATGCCGAACGGATAGAAGAACTTGCCGACGATGCCCTTCATGAAAGCGACCGGCACGAACACGGCGCAGAGTGCGAAGGTCGTCGCCATCACCGCCAGGCCGATCTCCGCCGTGCCGTCCAACGCCGCAGCGAAATGGCTCTTGCCCAGGTGCAGATGCCGGACGATGTTCTCGCGCACGACGATGGCGTCGTCGATCAGCAGGCCGATGCAGAGGCTGAGCGCCATCATCGTCATGAAGTTGAGCGTGAAGCCGAGGGCGTAGACGGCGATGAAGGAGGAGATCACCGCGATCGGCAGCGTCAGGCCGGTGATGACCGTGCTGCGCCAGCTGTGCAGGAACAGGAAGACGATCGCGACCGTCAACAAGGCGCCCTCCACCAGCGTCTTCTTGACGCCGTCGAGCGAGCGCTTGACCCAGTCGCTGTCGGCGTGCACGAGGCGCAGCTCGACGCCTTGGGGAAGCGAGGCGCGCAGTTCCTCGGCCGCGGCCTTGACGCCGTCGCCAGTCTCGACGATGTTCGCGTCCTGCTGCTTGAAGACGTTGAAGCCGATCGAGGGCACGCCGTCGACCCGGGCGAGCGAGTCGGCTTCGCGCTCGCGCTCGACCAGGTCGCCGAGGTCGCCGAGGCGGACGACCAGGTTGCCGCGCTTGGCGATCACCAGGTTGGAGAAGCCCTTGGCATCGCGCACCCGGCCTTCGACCCGCACCAGCGCCTCTTCCCGGACACTGCTCAACAGGCCGACCGGCACGTCGGTGTTGACCTTCTGCAAGGCGGCCGACACCTCCGCCGGCGTCAGTTGATAAGCGCGAAGCCGCTGCGGATCGAGGTCGATGCGGATCTGTCGCACCGTCATGCCGCTGACGTCGACCCGGGCTACGCCGCCCACGCGCTCGATCCGCTTCCTCACCACCTGGTCGGCCAGCAGCGACAGCTCGCGCGGGCTGCGGCTCGGCGCGATCAGGGCGAGCGTGACCGTCGGCTGGGCGTTGTCGCCGTCGAAGCGCGCCACATACGGCGCCTTGGCGTCGCGCGGGAAGCCGGGCTGCAGCACCGACACCTTGTCGCGCACG
>CAXTDH010000215.1:0-5961 GCA_964242405.1 uncultured Rhizobacter sp.
TCGGTCAACGGGAAGCTGAAATGCGGCGCGGCGATGATCGGCACGCCGTAGAAGCGCAGCACCGCGCCTTCGGCGACGCCCTCGTTGGTCGCGAAGTCGATCGTCACCTTGTCGGTCGAGAGCAACCAGGCGGGCGTGCCGGTGCCGTCGCTGCTGCAACTCGTGTAGGTGGCGCGGGTCGCGACGGCGCGGTCCTCGTCGAGAAAATCGACCCGTTCGGCCGAGCCGCCGGCGCCGATCTTGCCGAAACGGTAGACCGGGTTCAGGAAGAAGCCCTCGAAGGCCTGCGTCTTGAGCTGCAGCTCCGGGCCGCTGTAGGTGTTGCCGTCCCGGGTGATGGTGACGTGGCCCTGGCCGATGGCGAGGTCTTCGGCTTGCTGGTAGGTCAGCCGGTCAGCCCGGACGGTGGTGCCGCCGCGGCGGAATTCCGCATCGCCCTCGGCGACGGTGTCGAGGTCGGGGCGGCCGTTCAGCGTCCGTGCTTTCAGGATGATCGGCAGCTGCTTGCCGGCCTCGCCACGAGGTGGCGGCTGCAACGTCGGTGCCATCCGCAGGTCGAGCGGAGCACCGCGCACGGCGCCATCGACCCCGGAGGCGGCAGCCGATGCCGGCATGGCGGGGGCGGACGCTGCCCTCGCCGGGGAAGGGGCGGGGGCAGGGGCAGCGGCCGGCTGAGCCCACGCCGGCGCCGCCAGCACACCGCCGAGCAGGGCGACGAGGAGGCAAAGGCGGGGAGGGGGCGGCGCCGCGCGGTATCGGGGACGGGTGGGCAAGGCAGGCAGCGCAGTGGCAGGCAACGCAGTGAAAAGGTCGGCCGGTCACCGGCGATGGTGCTGCGACAGGCACGTCGTCGGGTCACCGAGGCGGGCAGCGTCGTTTGTAGAATCGATTATCCACGAGGGCCTGTACGGTTCTCCGTGCCGTCGCAGCACCTTATCTGACACCCGATGCCCGCACCGATCGCCTGGGCCGACCCGGCCCGCGAACGCTCGTTCGACGACTGGCTGGGCCAGATCGCCGCAGCGCACGGCCTGCTCCCGGCCAGCTTGCGCAGCGCCTCCGCCGACGCCAGCTTCCGCCGCTACTTCCGCATCGACACCGGCGACGGCACCAGCTGCATCGTGATGGACGCGCCGCCGCCCGAGGAGGACGTGCGGCCGTTCGTCGCCGTCGCCGCCTTGATCGAAGGCGCCGGGCTGAACGCACCCCGCGTCCTGGCCGCCGACCCGGCTCACGGCTTCCTGCTGCTGTCCGACCTCGGCGACCGGCTCTACCTCGATGCACTGCAATCGGCGGCCAGCGCCGGTGACCTGACGACCTGCGACCAGCTGATGCGCGCCGCGACGACCACTCTCGTGCGATGGCAGACCGGCATCGATGCCGGCAGCCTGCCGGCCTACGACGACGCCTTGTTGCGCCGCGAGCTGGCGCTGTTCCCGACCTGGTGCGTCGAACGCGAACTCGGCGCCACCTGGACGGCCGAGGAGCAGCAGCTCTGGCAGGAGGCCTGCGACGCGCTGGTCGCGAGCGCCCTCGCCCAGCCGACCGTGGCCGTCCACCGCGACTACATGCCGCGCAACCTGATGGTCTGCGACCCGCAGGCCGGCAGCCCCGGCATCCTCGACTTCCAGGATGCGGTGCGCGGCCCGCTCGCCTACGACCTCGCCTCGCTGCTCCGCGACGCCTTCATCTCCTGGGAAGAGGCCGAGGAGATCGACTGGTCGGTGCGCTACTGGCAGGCGGCGAAGAAGGCGGGCCTGCCGGTGCCGGACGATTTCGGCGAGTTCTGGCGCCAGATCGAATGGATGGGCCTGCAGCGTCACCTCAAGGTACTGGGCATCTTCTCCCGTCTCAAGCACCGCGATGGCAAGCCGGGCTACAGTGCCGACCTGCCGCGATTTTTTGCCTACGCGCACAAGGTATCGGCACGCTACAACGTGCTGAGGCCGCTTTCGCGGCTGCTCGAGCCACTGATGGGTGCGACCCGGATGGAGGTCTTTGGCTGACGTTCGCTGTTTCGACCAAGGACCCTCCACATGAAACGCACTGCCCTGCTCCTCGCCCTCGCCGCTTCGGCGCTGGCCGCCCATGCCGACATCCGCGTCGGCGTGGTCCTGTCGCTGACCGGCCCCGCCGCCTCGCTCGGCATGCCGGCGAAGAACACCGTCGCCTTGTGGCCCAAGGAGATCGCCGGCCAGAAGCTGGTGGTGACGGTGCTCGACGACGCTTCCGACCCGACCGCGGCGGCCGTCGCGGCGCGTCGCCTCACCCAGGAGGAGCACGTCGACGTGCTGGTCGGCTCGTCGAGCACGCCGACCTCGTTGGCGGTGATGCAGGTGGCGGGCGAGACGCAGACGCCGGCGGTCACGCTGGCCGGCAGCGATGCGATCGTCGTGCCGCAGGAGGGCAACCGGCGTTGGGCCTTCAAGATGCCACCGAGCGAGCCGGTGCCCTTGAAGATGATCTTCGACTGGATGACGGCCCACAAGCAGAAGCGCCTGGCGATCGCGGCGGTGGCCAACGCCTACGGCCAGACCTTCGTCGACGTGGCGCAGAAGATGGCCGGCCCGGCCGGCATCATGATCGTCGATGTGGAGCGTTACGCCGCGACCGACACCAGCTTCGTCTCCCAGGCGCTCAAGCTGACGGCGCAGCAGCCGGACGCGGTGCTGATCGCCGCCGCCGGAACGCCCGGCGCCCTGCCGCACCTGGAGCTCAAGCGCCGCGGCTACGCCGGCACCATCTTCCAGACCCAGGCGGTCGCCAACAACGACTTCCTGCGCATCGGCGGCAAGGAAGTCGACGGCGCGCTGCTGCCGGTCTCGCCGCTGCTGGTCGCCGAGCAACTGCCCGACAGCAACCCGATCAAGCCGGTGGCGCTCGCCTACCTGACCCGCTTCGAAGGGCAGTACGGTCCCGGCTCCCGCTCGCTCTTCGGTGGCATGGCCTGGGACGCAATGGCGCTGATCGAGAAAGCCGTTCCGGGCGCACTGAAGAAGGGCCAACCCGGCAGTGAAGAATTCCGCAAGGGGTTGCGCGATGGCATCGAGACCAGCAAGGAGCTGGTGCTGACCCAGGGGGTCTACACCATGGGCCCGACCGACCACAACGGCGCCGACCGACGCAGCCAGGTGATGGTGCGGATCGACAACGGCAAGTGGCGCAACGCCGAGTGAGCGACACGCCCGATCGAGCCGCACGACACGGCCGAGCGATCGGACGCGCGCGCAGGCGGTCAGCGCACCACGCCTGACGACCGGTCACCTTGCAAGTGGCCGGCGCGCCGCGTTGCCGCGCCTCGGTGTCTCGCAGCCGGCGGCCAGCAGCCAGGGGTCCCGGTCCTCGCCATGGAAGGTCTCGACGAGGAAGTCGACGAACGCCCGGGTCCGCGCTGGAACGTGCTTGCGCGTCGGGATCGCGGCATAGAGCGTGGTGTCGAGCAGGTGCCAGTGGGGCAGCACCCGCTCGAGCGCACCTTCCATCAGCGCGTCCTCGGCGACGAAGGAGGGCAGGCCGGTGATGCCCATGCCCGCGAGCGCCGCGGCATACATCGTGTCGGTGTGCAGCGTCGAGAGGGCGGGCCGGGCCGGCGACACGCTCACCGATTCGCCGCCCGGCTCGTGCACGCTCCATTGGCCGGTGTGGAAGACGAGCTCGCGCAGGTAGCCCGGGATTAGCGTCTCGTGCCGGTTGAGGTCGTGCGGGTGTTCGGGCCGGCCACTCCGGTCGAGGTATTCGGGGGAGGCGCAGACGATCAGCTCCGAGCGCGCCAGGCGCCGGGCGATGTAGTTGCCCTCCAGGGCGCGAGTGCCTTCGATCAGGATGCTGACATCGTGGCTTTCGTCGATGGCATCGAACAGGCCGGGCATCGACAGCTCGATCGTCACCTGCGGAAAGCGCGCCCGGAAGCGCGGCAGGTGCTTGGCGAGCTGGTGCACGGCGAACGCCGGCGGGCACTGCACCCGCAGGTGGCCGCGCGGCAGGGCGGTCGAGGCGCTGGCCACCGCCTCGGCATCGTCGACGGCGGTCAGGATGTGGCGCACGCTCTCGAGGTAGCCCTCGCCGGTGTCGGTCAGCGAGAGACGCCGGGTCGTCCGGTTGATGAGGCGGGCGCCGAGATGGTCTTCGAGGTCGGCGACCAGCCGCGTGACCACGGCCGGTGACAGGTCGAGCGCCCGGGCGGCCGCCGCGAAGCTGCCCTCGTCGACGACGCGGGCGAACACCCGCATCGAGTGCAGTCGATCCATTGCAACCCCCTCACTGTTTCGCTTTCAGCAATGCGGCATTGAATCACAGCTGGTTTATTGATGCGACTGCAATAGCTACAGTCTGTTCATCGACAAAGCCGGGGCCTGCAGCGAACTTCGCGACAGTGCTCGGCCCGTCGAGCGGCGAGACGATCTCGACCCGCCGCTGTCATCGAACCAAGGAATTGCCATGAATGCCAAGACTCTTTTTGCCGCCACTGTCGCCTTCTCTGCGCTCTCGCTCGTCGGTACGGTCGCAATGGCCGCCGATGCCACCGGTCAGCTGACTCGGTCCGAAGTCAAGGCACAGGCCGCCGGCACCGGCAGCAACGTCGCCCGGGGTGAGCTCTACGGCGCTCAGACCTTCCAGCCGACGGTCGCTTCGCCGGTTCGTCGCTCGGAAGTGCTCGCCGCCCTGGCAGCCGAGCGCGCGGTGCACCCGTACGACAACGTCGGTGAGCGCTATGCCCAATCGACGCCCGACGCCTATGCCGCGCCTTCGACCCTGGCCCGGGCGGAGGTCAAGGCCGAAGTCCGCCATGCGATCGCCGATGGCACCCTGCTGCGCAACGGCGAGGGTGACAACGACAACGTTGCGGCGAACTCGACGCTGAGCCGGGCGGCACGCCAGCACCTGGCGCTCGCCAGCCGCTGACCGGAGGGCGTCGGCCGGTCGACCGGGGCGCCAGAGGCCGTCGGCCGGTCGACCGGTGCACCAGAGGCCGTCGGCCGGTGGACCGGTGCGCCGGTGCGCGTCGGCAGGTCGACCCGTGCGCCACACCGGCCGCCGCTCCGGCTGAAGGGCCGGACGCCTCGGCCGAACGCCCGACGGCCGGCCCGGCGACAATCGTCGTTTGATGTTTCGCTTCTTCGAATCCCGTGTCAGACCGACCGGCCCACCGCCCGGCGCACCGCCGCCCGGGCTGTTGGCGTTCTACTGGCACTTCGTGCGCCAGACGCGCGGCCTCTACCTCGCGATGTTCGCGACCGGCATGCTGGTGGCGCTCGTCGACACGCTGGTGCCGGTCTTTATCGGCAAGCTGGTGACCTTGATGCAGGCCGTCGACCGCCCGGCCGCCTTTGCCGCGGCGGCGCCGATGCTCACCGTCATGGCCGCCACGGTGTTGTTCGGCCGGCCGCTTTCGCTGCTGATGGACACGCTCGTGCGCAACAACGCGACCGTGCCGGGCGTGACCAGCCTGATCCGCTGGCAGAGCCACTGGCAGGTGGTGCGGCAGAGCTGGCCGTTCTTCCAGAACGATTTTGCCGGCCGGATCGCCAACCGCGTGATGCAGACCAGCAACGCGGTGCGCGAATCGGTGGTGAGCAGCATCCGGGCGCTCTGGTACATCGGCGTCTTCGGCGTCTCCTCGCTGGTGCTGATGGCCCAGGCCGATTGGCGGCTGGCGATACCGACCGTCCTCTGGTTCTGCGGCTACGCGTTCTTCCTGCGCTATTTCGTGCCGTTGATGCGCGACCGGGCGAAGGCGAGCTCCGAGCTGCGCTCGCTGGTCATGGGCCGGGTGGTCGACAGCTACACCAACATCCTGACCGTCAAGCTCTTCGCCCGGACACGTGACGAGGACGCCTACGTCCGCGACATCATCGACGAGCACACCGCAGCGATCGCCGCCCACATGCGGGTCACGACCCGCTTCATGGCGACGCTCTCGGCGATGAATGCCCTCTTCCTCGTCTCGACCGCCGCGATCGG
>CAXTDH010000216.1:0-5958 GCA_964242405.1 uncultured Rhizobacter sp.
GCCCATGGTGTAGCGGATCTCGCCGTAGTTCTTCGCGATGTACTCCTTCATCATCATCGTCGTCTCGGCGGCGAGGATGCGGTTGGAGTTGTAGAGCGAATCGGTGAGGCTGTTGTCGACCACCATCACGCCGCGCGAGAGGGCGCTGTCGTCGGCCCAGTTCTGTTCGCTGCGGTACTGCAGGCGCGGCTGGCCGGTGCTGGCGCCGAACGAGTAGACGACCTTGCCCGTCCACTGCGGTTGTGGCGCGTTGGCCGTCCAGGGCTTGGTCGGGTCGAAGAGCACGGCGATGTCGTAGATGCCGCGGTTGACGGTGCCGCGCTCGACGCGGACGATGTACTTGACCGGTGCCGTCGCGCCCAGCGGCGTCGTCGTCGCGACCAGGCTGTCGGCCGTGGTGCCGGCCACGTAGGGCTGCAGGCAGGAGTTGGCCGGCGTCGAGGGCGACGGGATCGTCAACGTCGGCGAGGGGTCGGGCAGCACGAAGGAGCAGCCGCCGTCACCGGCCGCGGCGGTGAGCGGCGTCAGCGTGCGGTAGAAGAGGCGCGTCTCGGTGGCGATGTTGCACTGCGCATCGATCGCGGCGGTCGACAGGCCGCTGGCGTTGGTGGCCGGCACGCTCGCGGTTGCCGCCCGGGGCGCCGGCGTGGCGCAGATCCACGGCGTGATCTGGCTCGAAAGCAACACCGGGCCGCCGATCGGGTGGTTGGTGACCGTGAGCGTCGCGCCGGCGAACGATTGGTCGGTCGCCGTCACGTTGAGGGTGTTGACGCCGTTGGCCAGGCCCGTCACCAGGCCGACGGTCCGGCCGTCGGCCCGGGTCGTGAAGGCGCTGGTGACGTCGGTCGTGCCGAGCATCACCTTCAGCCGGGTCGCCGAGGCGGTCGCGGGCAGCTTCACCTCGACCAGCGCGGAGCCGCCGCTGACGAGATCGGCACGGGTCGACAGGGTCTGCAGCGTCGTGCCGGCCAGCGGCGCCGGCGTTCCGTTGTCGTCGTCCCCGCCCCAACAGGACGCAAGCAGGGCGCACAACGCAGTGGCAGCGGCGCCGGCCGCGAGCCTTCGGTGCAATGTCATGGTCGTCTCCGATGTTGTGTCGAGGCGCTTTTGTGCCGTGGAGGCAGCGCCTTCGGGCGTCGTCGGCAGTGAAGCCGGGCCGATCCGCTGCTTCATGCTATGGCTAACGCCGCTGCCTCACAGCCGAGGTAATCCCTGATTTACTCGGCGCGCCCGAGCCCTGTCGAAACCCCTCGCACCGAATGCACAATCGCCGCTTGCAGCAGCTTCGGAATTCCATGCGACGCGTCGTGTTCAACCAGAAGGGCGGGGTCGGCAAGTCGACGATCACCTGCAACCTCGCGGCGATTGCGGCAGCCGAGGGCGCGCGCACGCTGGTGATCGACCTCGACACCTCGGGCAACTCGAGCCACTACCTGCTGGGCGACGCCGCCGGGCAGCGGGGCGAGGCCGCCGGGCAACGGCCCTCGGGGGCGGGCGAGTTCTTCGAGTCGCTGCTCACCTTCAGCGTGCGCGCCCCGCGGATCGGCCAGTTCATCGTGCCCTCGCCGTTCGAGCGCCTGCACGTGATGGCGGCCGGCCCGGCGCTCGACGAGCTGCACGGCAAGCTCGAGAGCCGGCACAAGATCTACAAGCTGCGCGACGCGCTCGTCGAGCTGGCGAGCGACTACGACAGCATCTGGATCGACACGCCGCCGGCGCTTAACTTCTACACCCGCTCGGCGCTGATCGCCGCCGAGGGCGTCTTGATTCCGTTCGACTGCGACCACTTTTCGCGCCGCGCCCTCTACGGCCTGCTCGAGACCGTGAAGGAGATCCAGGCGGATCACAATCCGGGGCTGCGGGTCGAGGGCGTCGTCGTCAACCAGTTCCAGCCGCGCGCCAGCCTGCCGCAGCGCACGGTGCAGGCGTTGATCGACGAAGGGCTGCCGGTCTGCCGCCCGTATCTGGGCAGCAGCGTCAAGATGAAGGAATCGCATGAGTTGTCGCGGCCGATGATCCACCTCGACCCGGGCCACAAGCTGACGCAGGAGTTCGTCGCGCTGTATCGGTCGCTCGGCGACCTGCGAGCGAGTTCGTGAAGGCGGCGCCCCGCAGCCGCCGGCGCAGCGAAGATGGTCGCACGCAAGCCTCCGAAGCTGCACGTCAGCGAAACCCCGGCAACGCAGTTTCTGCGCCGTCACGGGGTTGCATTCAGCGAGCATGTCTACGCCTATGTGGACCGCGGCGGCACGGCCGAGTCGTCCCGGCAGCTGGGCCTGGACGAACATGCGGTCATCAAGACGCTCGTGATGCAGGACGAACGCGCCGAGCCGCTGATCGTGCTGATGCATGGCGACCAGCAGGTGAGCACCAAGAACCTGGCGCGTCAGATCGGCACCAAGTCGGTCGAGCCGTGCAAGCCGGAAGTGGCGCAACGGCACACCGGCTATCAGGTCGGCGGAACGTCGCCGTTCGGGCTGCGCAAGCCGATGCCGATTCATGTCGAGGAGACGACGCTCGAGCTGCCGCGGATCTTCCTCAACGGCGGCCGGCGGGGCTATCTGGTCGGCATCGTGCCCGAGCTGCTTGTCTCGCTGCTCGGTGCCAGGCCGGTCCGGTGCGGGCTATGAGCACGCAGCGCAGAATGGCGGCTACCGCCTGATGCCCGCCATGGACCTGCTTTCGCCCGCCCTCGCCGCTTTGGCCGCCTACCTGATCGGCTCGCTGTCGTTCGCCGTCATCGTCAGCCGGGCGATGGGCCTGGCCGACCCGCGCGACTACGGTTCGGGCAACCCGGGCGCGACCAATGTGCTGCGATCGGGCAACAAGGCGGCGGCTGTCGCGACGCTGCTGCTCGATGGCGTCAAGGGATACGTCCCCGTCATCGCGGTCAGCCTGCTCGGGGCGCGCTTCGGCTGGGGGGAGGGCACCGTTGCCCTGGTCGGAATCGGCGCCTTCCTGGGTCACCTCTGGCCGGTGTTCTTCGGCTTCAAAGGCGGCAAGGGCGTGGCGACGGCCGCAGGCGTGCTGCTCGGCTTCGACCCCTGGCTCGGCTTGGCGACGATCGCGACCTGGTTGTTGATCGCGGCCTTCTTCCGCTATTCGTCTCTGGCAGCGTTGATTGCCGCCGTGTTCGCGCCGTTCTACCGGCTGCTGATCTGGGGTGGCGGCCCGGTGGCGGCTGCAGTGACGGTCCTGGGGCTGCTGCTGATCTGGCGCCACCGCGGCAACATCCAGAAGCTGCTGGCCGGCACCGAGAGCCGGCTCGGGCAGCGGGCGACCGTATCGCCCACGCCTCGAGGCCCGGCTCGCCGGCCAACACCTTCTTCTCGCCATGGAGCCAGACGATGACCCAGGGATTGCGCCGCTTCCACGTCGGCGATCGGCTCTCCGAAATGACGATCCACAACGGTGTCGTCTACTTGGCGGGCCAGGTGGCCGACGACACCTCCGCCGACATCCGCGGCCAGACCAACCAGGTGCTCGCCCACATCGACCGCCTGCTCGGCGAAGCCGGTACCGATCGGGCCCACATCCTGATGTGCCAGATCTTCATCGCCGACCTCGCTGATTTCTCGGTGATGAACGAGGTCTGGGAAGACTGGGTGGCACCGGGCGACGCGCCGCCGCGCGCGACCGTCCAGGCGGCCCTCGCCAAACCCGGGTGGCGGGTCGAGATGGTGGTCACGGCGGCCGTCTAGGTGGCGCTGCCGACCGTTCGACCGAAGCTCCGCGCGGCGCTCGGCCTGTTCGTGCTGGTGCTGCTGGCGAGCCTCGGGCTTCGGTCGATGCAGCCGAAGCCGCCGAGAGTGGACGCTTCTGTCGCCGCCGCGGTACAGCCGGGGGAGATCCGCATGATCGCGTCGATCGGCTGTGTCTACTGCCGCGCTGCCCGCGCCTGGTTCACCGACAATCGTCTTCCGTTCAGCGAATGCCTGATCGAGCACGATGCCGACTGTGCCTCGCTCTACCAAACCTTGCGGGCACCCGGCACCCCGATCCTGCTGGTACGGGGCCGGCCGATCGTCGGCTTCGACCCGCAGGCCATCGCCGATGCGCTCGCCCAACCCTCCTGATCCGCCTCGACGATGACCGCTGACCGACCTGCTTCCGCCGCTGTTCCGGGGACTGATTCCGAGCCCGCTGCCAAGCGGTTGCCAAAGCACGGCCCGCGACGTGTGCTCACCGGCATCACCACCACCGGCACGCCGCACCTCGGCAACTACGTCGGCGCGATCCGTCCGGCGATTGCGGCCAGCCTGGAGCCGGGCGTCGACAGCTTCCTGTTCCTCGCCGACTTTCACGCCTTGATCAAGTGCGACGAGCCGGCGCGGATCGAACAGTCCCGCATCGAACTCGCCGCCACTTGGCTGGCTGCCGGCTTGGACCCGGCGCGCGTCACCTTCTACCGTCAAAGCGACATCCTGGAGATTCCGGAGCTGACCTGGCTGCTGACCTGTGTCGCGTCCAAGGGCTCGATGAACCGGGCGCATGCCTACAAAGCGGCGGCAGACGTCAACATCGCCGCGGGCGAGGATGTGGACGCCGGCATCAGCATGGGCCTTTTCAGCTACCCGATCCTGATGGCGGCCGACATCCTGATGTTCAACGCCCACGAGGTGCCGGTCGGGCGCGATCAGGTCCAGCACATCGAGATGGCGCGCGACCTGGCCCAGCGCTTCAACCACCTGTTCGGCGCGGGACGCGAACTGTTCGTCCTGCCCGAGGCGGTGATCGACGAGCGGATGGCGATGCTGCCCGGCCTCGACGGTCGCAAGATGAGCAAGAGCTACGACAACATCATCCCGTTGTTCCACGGCGGTGCCGAGGGCTTGCGCCATGCGGTCGCGAAGCTCGTCACCGACTCGCTCGGCCCCGGCGAGCCGAAGGATCCGGACACCTCCCACCTGGTGTCGATCTTCGACACCTTCGCCGACGACAACGAGCGCGAGGCGCTGCGCGACGCGCTGCGCGACGGCCTGGCCTGGGGTGAGGCGAAGGCATGGGTGGTCGCGCGCATCGAGGCCGAAATCGGGCCGATGCGCGAGCGCTATGCGGGCTTGATGGCCCACCCGGAGCGCATCGAAGAGGCGCTGACGGAAGGCGCTCGCAAGGCGCGGCTCTTGTCGCAACCCTTCATGGCGGAGTTGCGGCAATCGGTCGGGCTGCGGCCGATGCTGGCCTTGGGGTCCCCCGGGATCAGCGCGCCGGCGGCGAAGCCGAAGTCGGCCGTGCCGATCTTCAAGCAATACCGCGAGGCCGACGGCCTGTTCTACTTCAAGCTCGCCTCCGCCGAGGGCCGCGTGCTGCTGCAGAGCACCGGCTTTCAGACCGGGCGCGAGGCCGGCGGCTGCATCGCGCGGTTGAAGAGCGAGGGCGTGGTCGCGGTGCCCGATTCGCCGGTGGCCCACGGCATCGGCGTCAGCGCCCAGGATGTCGCCGATGCGCTCGAGGCCCTGAGGGCTGCGGGCTGAGCGCACGGCCAGCCATGCGCTCGCGTTGCGCTCGAGACGGGTCGATCGGCGCCCACAAACGGCCTTGCCGGTGAAACGCATCGTCATTCTGATCTCGGGCCGCGGCTCCAACATGGAGGCGATCGCCCGTGCCTGCGCCGACGAGGCCTGGGGCGCTCGCGTCGTGGCGGTCGTCAGCAACCGCGCCAATGCCGCCGGCCTGGTCTTCGCGGCCGGCCACGGCATCCCGACCGCGGTGGTCGACCACGAGGTGTTCGCTTCAAGGCCGGCCTTCGACGAGGAACTCGCGCGCAGCGTGGCGGCGTTCGAGCCCGACATCGTCGCCCTGGCTGGTTTCATGCGCATCCTGACCGAAGCGTTCGTCGACCGTTTCGCAGGCCGCCTGGTCAACATCCACCCGTCGCTGCTGCCGGCATTCCCCGGCCTGCACACGCATCGCCGGGCGATCGAGGCGGGCTGCAAGGTGGCCGGTGCGACCGTGCAC
>CAXTDH010000217.1:0-5947 GCA_964242405.1 uncultured Rhizobacter sp.
GGCAGCCGCCGGCTACATCAGCGGCCAGATCATTTCGATCAACGGGGCGATGATTTAGGATGGGACTGACCGCATCGCTTGGTGAGCGCAGCTTGGGCGTTGGACCGTTTCACGAAGGTCGTGGGCGTAGCGGCGGGCGCTGCCCGGTGGGGACGATCCAATGCGTCGTTGAAGGCGCGTAACGTCATGGATCACTGATATGGAACCCGATACGACCCGCTACAGCACCGGCACTGACAGCAGCGCCGAGTTCGACAGCGCCCAACGTGCCGCCAGCCAACGCCACGACGTCGTCATCCTCGGCGGCGGCCTGGCCGCGTTGACGCTCTCGCTGCAGCTCAAGCGCCGCATGCCGGAGATCGACATCCTGGTGATCGAGCGTCGCCGGCACCCCGTTGCCGAGGCCGCGCACAAGGTCGGCGAGTCCTCGGTCGAGATCCAGGCTCACTACCTGAGCGAGGTGCTCGGGCTTCGCGACTACCTGGAGGCGCGGCACTTGAAGAAGTTCGGCTTCCGCTTCTTCTTCTCGGACCGTGCCGAGGACATTTCGAAGGTGACCGAACTGGGCGCGAGCCATGTGCTGCCGACGAAAAGCTACCAGCTAGACCGCGGCATCCTCGAAAACGACCTCGCCGCAATGGCGAAAGAACTCGGTGTGCAGTACCGGGACGCCAGCATGGTCCGCGACTTCAGCCTCGGTCGACGCGGGGTGGCTCATCGTGTGAGCTACCAATCAGGCGACGACAGCGTCGACATCGAAGCCGACTGGCTGATCGACGCCAGCGGTCGTGCCGGGCTGGTCAAGCGCCGCCTCGACCTGGCCGAGAGCAACGCCCACGACTGCAATGCCGTCTGGTTCCGGATCGGCGAACGGATCGATGTCGACGACTGGTCCGACGACCCGGCCTGGCTCGCCCGCTGCACGCCGCCGAACCGGTGGCTCTCGACCAACCACCTGGTCGGCGAGGGGTACTGGGTCTGGCTGATTCCGTTGGCATCAGGGTCACATTCGGTCGGCATCGTCGCCGACCCCGTCCTGCACCCACTCGAGTCGATCAACAGCTTCGACAAGGCCATGGCCTGGTTGCAGGTACACCAGCCGCAGCTCTACCGCGACCTGGACGGCAAGCGCGACAAGCTGCAGGACTTCGCCTTCTTCAAGCGCTTCTCCTACGGCTGCAAGCAGGTGTTCTCGGGCCCCGATCGCTGGGCGCTGACCGGGGAAGCGGGCCTCTTCCTCGACCCGTTCTACTCACCGGGCGGCGACTTCATCGCCATGGCCAACACCTTCATCACCGAGCTGATCGCGACCGACCGCGCGGGGCGCTCGGTGGCGGTGCTCGCGACGCTCTACCAGCGCATCTTCCTGCTGTTCTACGAATCGATGCTGCCGCTCTACGTCGGCCAGTACCAGCTCTTCGGCGACCCGGAAGTGCTGCCGATGAAGGTGCTGTGGGACTACACCTTCTACTGGGGCGTCATGTGCCAGCTGTTCTTCCAGAGCCGGCTGACCGATGTGACGGCGATGTCGCGCTTGCAGAACGACCTGTCCGCCGCACAACGCCTGAACGTCGCGATGCAGCGCTTTCTGCGGGCCTGGAGCGAACTCAGCCGACGGGAAAACCCGGCCAGGATGCTCGACCAGGCGAGCCTGCCCTGGTTCGCCGAACTCAACCGCGGCCTGACCGACAAGATCGCCGACGAAGCCGCGTTCAGGCAACGGCTGGACGCCTGCCTGCAGCAACTCTCCGCGCTCGCGCAGCAGCTGATGACGCAGGCCACCCGGCTACACCCCGGGCTCGACAGTGCCGAGCTGCGCGGCCTGCTGGCCGAGCAGCCGGCGGATGACACCGCCACGCTTCTGTTCGCCTGACGGCCGGCCCGCGCCGGCCTGCATCAACCTGCCGTCACCTCGATGCGGCGGGGCTGGGCATGCGCCTGCTTCGGGATCCGCAGGGTCAACACGCCGTCCTTGAGGTTGGCCTCGATTCGGCTGGTGTCGAGTTCACGGCTGAGCGTGAAGCTGCGCTGGTAGCGCGGCACCCTGACTTCGGCCCAAAGCGGCTCAAGCCCCTCGGGCGTGACCGGCTGCGCCGTCCCCTGGATCGACAGCGAATCGCCTTCCACCCGCAACTCGAGCTGCTCCTTCGGCACGCCCGGCATGTCGGCGAGCAAGGTGATGCTCGACTCGTTCTCGAAGATGTCGACCGCCGGCAGTGCCGACCGTTGCGGTTGCTGGCCCTGACCGTTGACGGAAGTGGGGCTCACTTGGTTCTCGGTGCTCATGACTTTTCTCCTTCGTTGTCGGGTCGATGGTTACTGAACGGTGATGCGCTGCGGCTGCACTGGCTGCTTGCGACCGATGCTGACCTGCAGCACGCCGTCGCGGTAGTTCGCCTTGACCTTCTCCGGATCGACGTCGTCCGGCAGGGCGATGGCGCGGATGAACCGTCCGGCCGTGCGCTCTTTTGCATAGACGCTCAGGCGAGTGTCGGTCGGGATGGCGCTCGTGCGCTCGCCGGCGAGGCGCAGCACGCCACGGTCGATGGTGACCTCGATCTTCGTGGTGTCGAGCCCAGGCGCAAAGGCGTAGACCTCGAGCGTTTCGGCGGTGCGGCCGACGTTCAGGGGCGGCAGGCTGCCGCTCGCGACCGAGCGGATGCTGCTCGGCAGCGCCGTCGTGCCGAACACGTCGTCGAGCTCGCGACGCAGCCGCTCGAAGTGGCCGAACAAGCTGTCGGGCGCATTGAGGATCGATGCATACATGATGTGCTCCTTCATCGTTGAACAGTGGGCCGGAGAAATCGATCCGGCCGGTCTGCAACTAGTTAGAAACGAGCCGAAAGATTTCAAGACCCGCCGCCGCGGCGCGAATCTGGCCAGTCGCTAGCGGTCGAACGGCGGCCTGCGAGTCGCGCGGCGCCAGATCAGTTCAGGCAAGCGCCACACGAAGCCGAACATCAGGCGGATGTGCATCCAGGTCAGCAGCAGGTTGTCCCGGCCGTAGCGGAAGTGCGTGACGCCCCCCTCGGCCGCCGACAGATAGCGCACCGGGGCGGCCAGGTTCAGCGGCGTGACGCCGCGCCAGGCCAGTCGGACGACGGCCTCGGTGTCGAAGTCGAAGCGCCGCATCCAGCGTTGCCCGCGCATCACCGCGATGAGGTCGACGATTGGGTAGACGCGGAATCCGTACAGCGAATCGTCGATGCCGGCGCCCAGCGTCTCGAGATTCGTCCACCAGTTGGAGACCCGCCGGCCGCGGACGCGCAGCAGCGGCGCCGACGCGTCGAACACCGGCCGGCCGAGCACCATCGCGCCCGATCGGCGCTGCGACGCCTGCATGAATTGCGGAATCGATGCGGCGGGATGCTGGCCGTCGGAATCCATCGTCAGGGCATGGCTAAAGCCGGCAGTCGCCGCCTGTTGCAAGCCGATCAACACCGCGGCGCCTTTGCCGACATTGACCGGCAGGACGATGACCCGGACGCCCGGATCGGTCGCCGCCAGGCGTTGCACCGGCTTCTCGCTGCCGTCGGTGCTGCCGTCGACGACCACCCAGACAGGGTTCCAGCGTGCACGAGCGGCGTGGACCGTCTCCAGCAGCGTCGGCCCGGTGTCGTAGCTCGGGATCAGGACGAGGTGAGAAGCCGAGACGATCGGCGCCGCACCGGAAGCAGATGACCGCTGGGCCTGCGACCCCGGCGAAGACCGGCCTTGCGACCGCCCCTCGCGCTGGCGCCCGGCACCCTGGCGTCGCCCGCCTGGCACGGCCGGCTTCAAGACGCCGCCAGTTCCGCTGCGAAGTAGGACTCGAGCCGGATCAGCAGGCCGTTGTAATCGGCCTCGGGCTGGAAGCGCCGACCGAGCCGGGCGCTGACGATCACCGGAAACTGCGGCGGCCTCCAGATCGGCCAGCCCTTGCCCAGGTACGGCGACTGCGATTCGATGATCACCGTCTGGATCGGCACTTCCGCCAGATGGGCGATCAAGGTGATGCCCGGGCGGAATTCGTTGATCGGTGAGCGGACGGTGCGCGTCCCTTCGGGGAACAACACCAGCTGACCGCCCGCCTTCAGGTTTTCGATGCAGCTGCGCACCATGCCACGCGGCGGGTCGTTGCGGATGTAGCGCGCGAGCCGGGCGCCCGGGCCGATGAACAGGCTGCGCATCAGGCTGGCGCGCATGATGCAGATGCCGCGCGGCACGCGGGCGATCACGAGCATGGCGTCGAACATGCTGGGGTGATTGGCAGCGATGATCAGGCCGCCGTCGTCCTTGAGCGCGTCCAGCGATTCGGAATCGATCGACATCAGGCCGAGCCACCGGGTGGTGCTCCAGAAGCCGCGGTAGACCGACGAGATCGCCGCCCGGCCGAGCACCAGGCCGGTGGCCCGCGGCAGCAACGGGTAGAGCATTGCGCACACCAGGTTCCAGGTGAGCGACATCATTCCGAGATGAAACAGCAGCACATAGAAGACGCTGCAGAGCCAGAACCGACGCAACGCCTGGACGACGGTTCGCAGCCCGTGCTCCCCCAGCGGACGAGCCGAGGCGGTCGCGGCGACGGTACCGGCCGCGGCACCGGCAGCAGCACCGGAGCTCTCGATCTCGCTCTCGAAGGAACTGGTCGGAGGGTGCATCTCGGTGGCGGGCGGAATCGGCTCGGGCGCCGTCAATCGGTCGTCGCCACCAGGGTCGAGGATCGGGCGAACACATAGGAAATCCCGAAGCCGACCGTGACCGACGAATAGCGCCGGACCAGCGGGCTCGATTCGAACACCGCCCCGTGCAGATTGTCGTAGCGCACGAAGGCGCCGAACCAGATGTTCTCGAAGCGGCGCGAAGTCGCGGCCAGTGCCTGCCAACCGGCGTAGCCGCCCGCCGCCTGGTAGGCCGGACGATCGGCTCTCGCGTATTGCGGGTCGACGCTGTAGTAGTGAGCGTGGTACTTGCGATTGGCGAAAAGCGGGCCACCGAGCAAGCCGACATTCCAGCCGCCGGCCAGGCCGCCTAGGTCGAGGTTCAGGTTGGGCGAGAACGTGACGCCGACGAGTTGCGGCGAGCGCTGCGCCGAGATCGCCGCCCTCACCGGCAGTCGCAGGTCGAGCTTGACCTTGCTCTCGATCGAGCCGAACAGGGTGTAGTTGACGTTCGGGCCGATCTCGAACGTCCCGGGCAGGTTCGGCATGCCCTCTCGGGCGGTGTTGCCGCTGCTGCGGCTGGGCACCGAACCGGCGACGCTCAGGTCGACCTTCAGCCGCTGGGCGTCGAGCAGGATCGCCCGCGCACCGTCGCGGTCGGCTCTCAGGAAGGAGCCGCGGTAGACGACATAGGGCACCGGCAGCAGATAGGCATGCGCCTGATCGGAGCCGCGGTAGTTCGGCAGGCGCAGGCCGGCGATGCCGAGGCCGAGCTCCCACAACGGGCGTTGCCGGGTGTTCTGATCGGCTGCCGCCGAATCGATCGGCAAGGGCGTGTCGGTCTGGGCGACCGCGGCCCGTAAGCCGATGACGTCGACCCACAGCAGCACCGCGCAACTCCAGGCGAGGACCGAAAAGCGCCCGCTCACGAGGCGGAAGCGCCGGCCGACGAGGCGCAACGGCCCGCTCACGAGGCGCAGGGGCCCAGGCGCGAGGCGGAACCTTCGACGTCGCGTGTACACGCTCACCACCCCGGTGCCCGGCGCCGCCCGCGGCCGCTCACTCGCCGAGATAGGCCGCCCGCACCTTCGGGTCGTCGAGCAGCTTGCGGGCATCGCCGCTCATGGTGATTTCGCCGGAATCCATCACGTAGCCACGCGACGCGAGCTGCAAGGCGCGGCTCGCGTTCTGCTCGACCAGCAGCACCGTGACGCCGCGCCGGTGGATGTCGTCGACGACTTCGAAGATCTTATCGACCATGATCGGCGAGAGGCCCATCGACGGCTCGTCGAGCAGCAGCACCTTCG
>CAXTDH010000218.1:0-5906 GCA_964242405.1 uncultured Rhizobacter sp.
CGCGACTGCTTGCGATCCTTCACGCCTTGCAGGTCGAGCGAGCCGCGGACGATGTGGTAGCGCACGCCCGGCAAATCCTTCACCCGGCCGCCGCGGACCAGCACGACGCTGTGTTCCTGCAAGTTGTGGCCTTCGCCGCCGATATAGGAGATGATTTCGAAGCCGTTCGTGAGGCGAACCTTCGCGACCTTGCGCAGCGCCGAGTTCGGCTTCTTCGGGGTCGTCGTGTACACGCGGGTGCAGACGCCGCGCCGCTGCGGGCCGCCCTGCAGCGCCGGCGACTTGGACTTCGTGATCTCGGTCTCGCGACCGTGACGCACGAGTTGATTGATAGTAGGCATGAGTTGACGGGTTCCCGTTTGGAGTCACTGGCTTCCAGCGTCTGGGCCGTGCACTCCAAGGGACTGGAAGCGCCTGGCGGAGCCGAGCACTTCGCGGCGCAGGCCTGGCGGCCGGTCGCAACCGGCGGTCCATGGTGGCCGCCCGACAAAGAGCGCAGCAATGTTTTTGCTGGAAAGCCGACGATTGTATTCGCAGCCTGCCGGTAGCGCAACGGGACTTGCGGTGAAGACGCCGAATGTCGATTGAACATCCCTTGCCGGATGCCGAACGCACTGCGCGACAGGCGGCCGCCGAAGCCCAGGTGCTCGACGGCGATCGTCGTTCGCCCGATTGCGGCGCGCCGCCTCACCTCCAGCCGCTGCTGCCCATCGTCGTTCTCGACACCAACGTCGTCTTCGACTGGTTGCTTTTCGCCCACCCGTCGTGCGCGCCGTTGCGGGTCGCGATCGAACGTCGGCAGGTGCGCTGGATCGCCACGCCTCAAATGATCGACGAGTGCTTTCACGTCATCAGCCGGGGCACGCTCGACGCCTGGGCGCCCGACACGGCGGCGATGCGGGCGGCGTGGCACGCCCACTGTTCGATCGTCGCAACGCCGGTTGCGGGTTCGTTTCCCGCCGCGCCCCGCTGCAACGACCTCGACGACCAGATGTTCATCGACCTCGCCGTCGCCCGCCGAGCATGCTGGCTGCTCAGCAAGGACCGCGCAGTGCTTCGCCTGGCGGCCCGGCTGACGCCGCTCGGCGTTCGATCGATAAGCCCGGCAGCCTGGGCGCAGCAAGGGGCACCCGCGGTCGACCCGGACAGCCACTCCGCGTCGGTTTGACCGGTCAGAGGTGCCGCATCACGAAGCCGAACCAGCGGCCGAGCGCCTCGGCAACGGCCGGCGCCCGGAGCGCCGCCTGCCAGCCCGCTCGATCGGCCGTGGCGATCTCGTCCGCGAGCCGCAAAGCGCCGGCATAGCGTTCACGATCGATGGCTGCCGGCAGCTGTACCGCGATCTCACCGGCCAGCACGGTGACCACCGCACCGCGCGCCATCAGGTCGGGCAGCTCGTCCTCGCAGGCAACCTCACCGGGCAGCAGCGCCGCTTTGCTCAAGACTTCCTGGCGCGCGAGCGCTTCGACCAGCATCGAAGTCGCCTGCCGACGAAAACCGTCGAAACCGGTGACATCGTCGGTCGCCGCGAACGATCGGGTCAGGCCGGCTTGCGCCACTTGCGCACCAGCGATGGCGATCGCCTGCTCATGGACGAAAATATCGTCGTGCCCGCCCAGGCCGAGCCAGTGTCGATAGCGCCAGTGATGGTCGGTGGTGAACTGGCGCAGATCATTGACCGCACCCGCGTTGAAGTACCCGGCCGAGGGGGTCAGCGGGACGGCCATCGCGCGGTAGTCAGCGTCGGGTGCGAGGAGCTGCACCGCAACATCGTCGACGTTGCCCAGCAGATCGGCCGCCTTGCGGACCGCGAGGTTGAGCGGTTTGCCCAGCGGCCCGAGCGGGTTGGTCGAGGTCGGGCTCGGCTGAGTGGCCGCCTCGACCGCCTCCATCAGCTTTTTCGCGCCATGGCGGACGTTGAAGCGCACTTCCCGCAACCCGTCCCTGACCGCCAGACCCTTGTCGCCAAGTCCCTTGTCGACCCCTTCGGCAAGCGAGGCGACGGTCGGAATCATCGGTTTGCGTACCATTTCGCCCTCCTCTTCGATCGGACCGGTTGGCTAGCATATACCGCGCAGAATACTGACGCGCACAGGGGTGAGCCCCCGAGAAGAGGACGCATTGACCCGCACGACGAAGGCACCGCACCGCACGGATGCAGCCGCACTCGAATTGTCCGACTCGCCGGCCATGGACAGGACAGCCGTCAACGAGCGCACCCGACGCCTGCGTTTGCGGGCGGCCTGGATGTACTTCATCGAGGAGATGACGCAGAACGACATCGCCCAGCGATTGGGGGTGGGACGGGTCACGGTCGTGCGCCTTCTGTCGGACGCCCGCGACCGGCACGAGATCAAATTCAGCCTTGAACGGAGTGTGCCGGAGTGCATCGGCCTGGAGCGCGAACTCGAGCAGCGCTTCGGCTTGGCGCAGGCCTGGGTGGCGCCCGTCTCGAGCGGCGACGTCGACGCGACCGAGTCGATCAGCGCAGCCACCGGGCAGTTCCTGTCGGAGTTCGTGCGGCCCGACATGAAGATCGGTGTCGGCTGGGGGCGAACGCTGCTCGAGTCGCTGCGACACATCCACGAGACGCCGGTCGCCGATCTGTCGGTGGTGTCGTTGCTGGGCGGCATCACCAAAGTCAAACGCTTCAACCCGTCGGAATTTGCCTGGCGTTTCTCCAGCCTGTTCCAGGCCGAGTGCTACCTGATGACCGCCCCGGCGATCGTCGATTCACCGGCCACCCGGCGCACGCTGATCGAACGCTGCGGGCTGGACGCCGTGTTCGAACGCGCGAAGTCGCTCGATGCGGTGCTGATCAGCGTCGGCAATCTCGAGCCCACCGGGACTGCCTGGCGCGGCGGGTTCCTGTCCGAGGCACTGCGGCGCTCGGTGCTCGACCAGGGCGCGGTCGGCGAATCGCTCTTCCACTTCTTCGATGCCGCCGGCAAGGTGATCGCGCACCCGATGCACGACTGCGTGATGGCCGTGGCGCCGGAGACGATCTTGCGGGTGCCGCAGCGGATCATCGCCTCGGGCGGCCTCGACAAGGCGGCCGCCCTCTGCGCGGCGCTGCGGCTGTTCAGGCCGACGGTCCTGATCACCGACGAGAAGGCCGCGCAGCGGATCCTCGAGATCGACCGACACGGTTGAGCCGCAGCTGGCGTCGCCTGCGTTGACCGGAACCAGGGATTTCACCGACCGCGGGAAATCAGGCAAACGCTTGCCGGTGCCTGAACATAGTGTCAGAATAAAATACAAATGTGCATCTAGGCCACGGCAACGAGTTGGCCTTCAATACCTTCTGGAGACTCATGTGAACGCAATCGTTCCCAGTGGCCTCGCCGCCGACCTTCATCAGCGCGCCCTGACCGGCAGACCGGTGCGTATCGGTCTTATCGGCTCCGGGATGATGGGCGGCGACATCGTGACGCAGGTGCTGCAGATGCAGGGCGTGGTCGTCGCGGCGATCGCCGACCTGAGCATCCCGGCGGCGCTGAGGGCGCTCGAAGAAGCGGGGCATCGGGCCGATGCTCACCGGGTCGTCGAGTCGCAGGGTGCGTTCGACGATGCGCTGGTCGCCGGCCGGATCGCCATCACCCAGGATGTGCAGCTGGTCTGCCGAAGCGACCTGATCGACGTGGTGGTGGACGCGACCGGCAAGCCGGCGGTCGGTGCCGAAATCGGCCTGACGGCGATGGAGCACGGCAAGCACCTGGTGATGATGAACGTCGAGGCCGACGTGACGATCGGCGCCTACCTGAAGCACGAGGCCGACCGGCTCGGCGTCGTCTACTCGCTCGGCGCCGGCGACGAGCCGAGCGCGACCATCGAGCTGATCAACTTCGTCTCGGCGCTCGGCTACCCGGTGGTGGCGGCCGGCAAGGGCAAGAACAACCCGCTCAACATCGACGCCACGCCCGACCACTACGCCGAAGAGGCGCGCTCGAAGAACCTCAACCCGCGCATGCTGGTCGAGTTCGTCGACGGCTCGAAAACGGCGGTCGAGATGTCGGCGATCGCCAACGCCACCGGCCTGGTGCCGGACATCCCGGGCATGCACGGCCCCAACGCGAGCCTCGCCGAGCTGCACAACGTGCTCTGCCCAAAGGAAGACGGCGGCGTGCTGACGCAAAAGGGTGTCGTCGACTACACCATCGGCCAGGGCGTGGCCCCGGGCGTCTTCGTCGTCGCCGAGATGGCTCACCCGCGGCTTCGCGAGCGGATGGATTACCTCAAGCTCGGCAAGGGCCCGTACTACACCTTCTACCGGCCGTACCACCTCTGCAGCCTGGAAGTGCCGCTGACGTGCGTGCGGGCGGTGCTCTACGGCCGGGCCGACATGGCGCCGATCGCGACGCCGACCGCGGAGGTCTGCGCCGTCGCCAAGCGCGACTTACGGCCCGGCGAGTCGCTGGACGCGATCGGCGAGTACACCTATCGTGCCTGGGCAATGACCGCCGTCGATGCGCGTTCGCGGAAGGCCGTGCCGTGCGGGCTGCTGGAAGGCGCCAAGGTCACACAGGCCATCAAGAAGGGCGACCTGCTCACCTATGCATCGATTGCGGTGGATCCTCGCTCCAAGCTCGCGATGTTCCGCCAGCGGCAGGACGAAATGATCCACGGCAAGGCAGAGGCGGTGGCCGCATGAGTGCCGCGACGCTCGACCGCGAGGGCGTGCCGAAGGCCTTCGAGCGCTATTCGAAGGAGCAGTTGCACGCCGTGCTCCGCCAAATGCACCTGATCCGCCAGTTCGAGGAAGGCGCGGAGCAGGCTTACATGCGCGGCCTGGTGCACGGCACGATGCACCTGTCGATCGGCCAGGAAGCGAGTGCGACCGGCGTGTGCTCGGTGCTCGAGCCGGATGACGTCATCACCTCGACCCACCGCGGTCACGGCCACTGCATCGCCAAGGGCGCCGACCCGAAGCTGATGTTCGCCGAGTTCTTCGGCAAGGACAACGGTTACTGCCGCGGGCGCGGCGGCTCGATGCACATCGCCGATGTGGCGAGCGGTAACCTGGGCGCCAACGGCATCGTCGGCGGCGGCTTGCCGATCGCCGTGGGCGCGGCGCTGGCGCTGAAGCAGCAGGGCAAGCCGAACGTCGCCGTCTGCTTCTTCGGCGACGGCGCCAACAACGAAGGCGCGTTTCACGAGAGCCTGAACATGGCGGCGATCTGGAAGCTGCCGGTCGTTTTCGTCTGTGAGAACAACCAGTACGGCATGTCGACCTCGACCGAGCGCTCGACGGCGGTCAAGCGTATCGCCCAGCGGGCGCAGGCCTACGACATGCCGGGCATGACGGTCGACGGCAACGACTTCGCAAGCGTCGCCGAGGCCGCGCACGAAGCCGTCGAGCGGGCGCGGCGTGGTGACGGCCCTTCGCTGCTCGAGTGCCTCACCTACCGCCACCGCGGTCATTCAAAGAGCGACCGCAACCGCTACCGCACGAAAGAAGAGATCGACGGCTGGATCGCCCGCGACCCGATCGGCCGTTACGAACAGGCGCTGCTCGATGCCGACCTGATCGACCCGACAGAGATCGACGCCATCCGTACCAGCGTCGCGGAGGAGATCGCTGCTGGCATCGAGTTCGCCAAGGAGAGCCCGGCGCCGGACGTCGCGTCGCTCACGTCATTCGTCTACAGCACCACCACTCTCGGGGAGGAGCGCCACCATGCCGGATGACGTCCGTCGACCCGCTTCTCCAGGGATCGAAGCGCCTGCGCCTGCCACGTCCGGCTCGCAGGCTCGTGAACTGAGCTACTCCCAGGCTATCCAGGAAGCGCTCGCCATCGCCATGGAGCGCGACGAGCGGGTGTTCCTGATGGGCGAGGACATCGGCGTTTACGGCGGCGCTTTTCAGGTCACCGGCGACCTGGTGCACCGCTTTGGCGAATCGCGGG
>CAXTDH010000219.1:0-5884 GCA_964242405.1 uncultured Rhizobacter sp.
GCCTGTATCCGATCCGGCGTGAACTGCGCACCATGATCAACGGCGCCGTCATCGACTCCAAGGCTTGAAACGAGGACGACTCACGCCAGCGAGAAGGTCGACATGCGCGGCAAGGTGCGCTCACCGGATTTCTGCAGGTGCTTGCGCGTTCGCGCCTCGGCCTTGGCTTGGTCGCCTTCGAGAATCGCCTCGGTGATGGCGCGGTATTCGGCCACCATCGAACGCAGGTCGGCGGTGGTGAGCGAGTGATAGAACTGCGCCCGGAACAGATGGGCGCGCGCTTGCGGCAGAACGCGGTTCAGCTCGCTGCTGTTGGCGATGTCGAACATCACCTTGTAGTAGTTGGCGCGCTCGTCGAGCACCCGGTCCAGTGCCTCTGGCGTGTTGGCCTCGATGAGTTTTTGCGCTGCTGCCTCGAAGCGCTTGGCGTTGTTGCCGATCTGGATGTTGGCGGCGGCCAGGCGAGCCGCCAGGCCGGTGAGCACTTCGAGCACGCCCAGCAGGCTGGCCGCGTCTTCGCGGTCGAGCGAACGGATCACGGCGCCGCGGTGCGGCGTGAGGTCGACCACGCCGCTCGACGCCAGGATGCGCAAGGCTTCGCGAACCGTGCTGCGGCTCACGCCGAGGTCGCGCGTGAGGTCGGCCTCGACCAGCCGCTGCCCGACGGTGAAGCGGCGCATCAGGATGCCTTTGCTGATGGCGTCTGCCACGCGGTCGGGTGTGCTGCGCGGGTGCGGCGCGGCGACCGGCACTGGCGCTTTGGCGGGCTTTGCTGCTTTCAGCGTCTTCGCGGCCTTGACGGTTTTCGCTGCGCCCGCACGGTTTGCGGTGGCTGTCTGGGTGTCGTTCATTCGGGCTCGCGAAGTGCAAAAGGTTGGGTCATGCCGGCAGCGGCAGATTCTAGGAGAGGGCGTCTGTCGCGTCGGCTCTGCTAGGGGAAACCACAGCGCTGGGTGATTTGATTGTCTGGCAATATTGGCAGACACTTGTGCCCGACGGCATCGGGTGCAACCCTGCCGGGTGCACCGACCGCCGCAAGAGACATCACCATGAACCCCTCCACCGACACGACGCTGGCGCTGCCGCCGCTCGAGTCCCGCACGCTCGGTGCGGTGCTCGAAGGCCATCTTCGGGTGGCGCCCGACAAGCCCGCGGTGCGCGACGTGGAGCGCAGCATGAGCTACGCCGCCCTGTACGAAGAGTCGCTGGCTTTCGCGGCCGGCTTCGCGCGGCTCGGCGTGGGCCCTTATGAAGCGGCGCTGCTGATGCTCGACAACCACCTCGACTACGTCATCGCGTGGTGGGCGCTGTCGTTGACAGGCCGCGTCGAGGTGCCGGTGAACACGGCCTACAAGGGCTCGATCCTGGCGCACGTCATCAACAACTCCGGCGCGAAGGTGATCGTGATCGAGGCGCACTATCTTCCGCTGCTCGTCGACGTGGCCGACCGCCTCGAGCGGCTCGAGCATGTGGTCGTGCATGGCGCGATCGAAGGCGGCGCAGCGGTGCGTCTGCCGGCTCGCCTGCGCCAGATCCCCTGGCCCGCTCTGCGCGGCCCGCGCCAGGCGCCGGTCGAACTCAAGCCGTGGGATCTCATCGGCATCATGTACACGTCGGGCACGACCGGTCCGTCGAAGGGCGTGCGCGTGACGCATGCGCATGCCTATGGCTATGCGGCGCCGGCGGTGCTCGGGCTGGCTGACATCGACGACGTCTCGCTGTGCACGTTGCCGCTGTTCCATATCGGCGGTCAGTGGGCTGCCATCTACAACAACCTGATCGCCGGCGGCAGCAACGTCGTGCTGCCGCGCTTCTCGGCCACCACCTTCTGGGACGACGTGCGTCACTACGGTTGCACCTACACGATGCTGCTCGGCGCCATGGCCAACTTCTTGTACCGCCAGCCGACGCGGCCCGACGATGCCGACCATCCGTTGCGTCGCGTGATGATGGTGCCGGTGATGGCGCAGATCGAAGAGTTCAGACGGCGCTTCGGCATCGAGGCCATCTGTACTGCCTACGGCTTGACGGAGGGATCGACCGTGTTGCGCGCACCCATCGGTCAGGCCGAGCCCGGCAAGGTCGGCTGGCCGCGGCCCGACTTCGATGTGCGCCTGGTCGACGCGCACGATCGTCCGGTGCCCGACGGCGAACTCGGCGAGCTGGTGATTCGCACGCGAGAGCCGTGGATGGTGATGGACGGCTACCACGACATGCCGGAGGCGACCGTCGCGGCCTGGCGCAACCAGTGGCTGCACACCGGCGATGCATTCCGCCGGGAGCCCGACGGGCAGTTCGTGTTTCTCGATCGCATCAAGGACGCGATGCGGCGGCGTGGAGAAAACGTGTCGAGCTTCGAGGTCGAAAAAGAGATCAACGAGCATCCGGCGGTGTTGGAATGCGCCGTCATCGCGGTTGCGAGCGATGCGAGCGAAGACGAGATCAAGGCGTGCGTCGTGCTGCGCGATGGCGCTGCCACCGACCCTGCAGAGTTGCTCCTGTTCCTCGACGACCGGCTGCCGTATTTCATGGTGCCGCGCTATGTCGAGTTCTTGCTCGAACTGCCGAAGACGCCGACCGCCAAGATCCGAAAGCAGGTGCTCAGAGACGCGGGCGTCAACGCCGCCACCTACGACCGGACGACCGATCCGGCTGCACCCAAACGGAAGAGATAAGCACGAGATGAGCCATCCCGAATCAACGCAAGGCGCCACACGTCTCGCCTACGACCAGTTCACCGCCAAGCGCGACGCGCTGACCGATGCGGCGCGCCACGCTGCTGTCGCACGGCAGCACGCGCTCGGCAAACTGTCGGCGCGCGAGCGCATCGCGCTGCTGGTCGACCATGGCAGCTTTCACGAGGTGGGCGCGTTGGTCGAGCCCAAGCGCGACACCTTCGACACCGGCTCGTTGCAGGCGCCGTCGGACGGTGTGCTCACCGGCTACGGCAACATCGACGGACGGCCAGTTTGCCTGTGTGCGTTCGACTTCACCGTGCTCGGCGGTTCCAACGGACGCATCGGCGAAACCAAGGTCGAGCGCATGGCGACGCACGCGTTGGAGCACGGATGCCCGCTGGTGCTGCTGCTAGACGGCGGCGGCCATCGCATTCAGGAGGGACTCGACAGCCGCCACTTCGCGCAAGGGTCGCGCTACTTTCAGATCGCGGTCGCGTTGTCGGGCTGGGTGCCGACGGTCGCCGTCATCATGGGGCCGGGCTTCGCCGGACCATCGAACTTCGCGGCACTCTGCGACTTCGTCGTGATGGTCCGCGGCACGTCGACCATGGGCATCGCCGGGCCGGCGCTGGTTGCCGCCGCCACCGGCGAAGTGGCCGACAAGGACACACTGGGCGGCGCATCGGTGCAGGCCGACCTCAACGGCCTGGCCGACATTGCCGCCAGCGACGACGCCGACGCCATCGAATGCGTGCGCGACTACCTGGCCTATCTGCCATCGAACGCGGGGCTCGCGCCGCCGACGGCAGTGCCCCACGAGCCCGAGCCCGCGTACGAAGCCGGCCTGCTCGACGTCATGCCCGACAACCCGCGCAAGCCCTACGACATCTGCGACGTGATTCGCGGCATCGTCGACGAAGGCTCGCTGTTCCAGATCAAGCCCGGCTTCGCACCCAACCTGGTGACGGGCTTCGCGCGGTTGCAGGGCAGGGCGGTCGGCATCGTCGCCAACCAGCCGCTGCATCTGGCCGGCACGCTCGATGCCAAGGCGTGCGAGAAGGGCGCGCATTTCGTCTCGGTGTGCGATGGCTTCGGCCTGCCGCTGGTGTACCTGGTCGACCTGCCGGGATTCCTGGTGGGCAGCCAGGCGGAAGACACGGCCCTCGCCCGGCGCAGCGCGCGCCTGTTGTTCGAGCTCGGGCAGGCGACCGTGCCGCGCGTCTCCGTGGTGCTGCGCAAAGGCTATGGCCTCGGCTACATCGCCATGTGCGGGGGGCGCAGCTTCGACGCCGACCTGTGCGTTGCGTGGCCGACCGCGGAGATTTGTGCGATGTCGGTCGAAGGCGCGGTCGACGTCGCCTACCAGAAGCAGGTGAAGGCATCGCCCGACCCGGTTGCCAGGCGCGCGGAACTCATCGGACGCTTTCGCGAACAGCTCGGCGCGCTGCATGCCGCCGAGCACTTCGGCATCGACGATGTCATCGATCCGCGCGACACGCGATCGGTCGTGCTCGCCACGCTGGAGCGCTGCGCGCCGCGCAAGAAACACCGCGCCTGGCCGGACAAGCCGCACGGCATCTCTCCGATCTGAAGGGGTCCGTCACCGGGTTACGAATCTTGTGTCCCCGTAGTTTCCCGGGGGCGCGAGCGCTGGGCCGCAGCGTGTCGACACAAGACTGAGCATCGGGCGCTGCCTACGCTCCAGTGACGTTGCAACACGCCGCCCGTGCGGCTATTCGAAAGGCGCCCGAATGTCTTCTGCCGTGCTTCTGGACCGTCGCGACGGCATCGCGACCCTGACCCTGAACCGGCCTGACCGCGCCAACGTGCTCGACCTGGAGATGTCGGCAGCACTCATCACGGCGGTGGACTCGCTGGTCGACGAACCGTCGCTGCGGGCGGTGTTGCTGCAAGCGCGCGGCCGGCACTTTTGCGCCGGTGGCGACATCGGGGATTTCGTTCATTCGATCGGCGATCTCGGCAACCTGCTCGACAAGCACATCCCGCCATTGCACCGCACGATGCTGCAGCTGGCGACCTTGCCGGTGCCGGTCGTGAGCGCACTGAACGGACCGATCGGTGGCGGCGGCATCGGCCTCGCGCTGTGTGCCGACATCGTGCTGGCAGCCGAGTCGATGAAGCTGCGCGGTGGCTACTCGGCCATCGGCCTGACACCGGACGTCGGCTCGTCGTGGTTCCTGGCGCGTCGTGCCGGTGAGGCGCGCGCCAAGGAGATCCTCTTCACCAACGAGCCGCTGTCGGCGCAGCAGTGTATGCAGTTCGGCATCGTCTCGCAGGTGCTGCCCGACGCTGAGCTGGAGACGCGTGCCACTGCGCTCGCGACGTCACTTGCGCGAGGCGCCGCGGGCTCGATGGCGCGCATCAAGGTGCTGGTCGACGGCGCATCGCAGCGTACGCTGGCGCAGCAACTCGATCTCGAACATCGCTACATGGTCGAGTCCGGCCGCAGCGCCGACGCGATCGAAGGCGTGACGGCCTTTTCCGAGAAACGGGCACCGGTCTTCGGCCGCAAGCCCGCCTGATTCATTCCAACCAAGGAGGACATCGATGTTGCTTCGTAGAACACTCATCGCCACGGCACTGCTGGGCGCTTTCACCATGGCGGGCGCGCAGAGCAAGGGCGTGACGGATTCCGAGCTGGTGCTCGGGCTCATCACCGACCTGTCGGGGCCGATCGCCAACTACGGCAAGGAGTCGCGCAACGGCATGAACATGGCGGTGGACGAGATCAACGCCAAGGGCGGCATCCAGGGCCGCAAGATCAAGCTGCTGGTCGAAGACCACGGCTACGAGCCCAAACGCGCCGTGCTGGCTGCGCAGAAGCTGGTCACGCAAGACGGCGTGTTCGCGATCCTCGGACACCTCGGCACTGCGACCAACATGGCGGCGCTGCCGTTCCTGATCGAGAACAAGGTCTTCAACTTCATGCCGCAGGGTGCATCGAGCGCACTCTACGATCCGCCGAGCCCGTACAAGATCGCGCTGGCGCCGTCGTACTTTTCGATGTCGGCTTCGTCCCTCGACTACCTGATGAAGAAGAAGCCGTACAAGCGCGTCGGCGTCATCTACCAGGACGACGACTACGGTCGCGAGGCCTTCGAAGGCGTCGAGGCGTACCTGAAAGCCAAGGGCACGCCGCTGGTCGAGAAGGGCCCCGTCGTCAAGGAGGTGCTCGCCGATCCCAC
>CAXTDH010000220.1:0-5880 GCA_964242405.1 uncultured Rhizobacter sp.
CAGAACGCCGCGGGCGGCACCGGCGGCGGCGTGAGCCGGACAGAGCCCGCGCCGCCCTGGCAGACGGCCGCCGGCGTGCTGACCGTCGCCGGCCGGCGCGGCGTGCCCGACATCTCGTTCGATGCGGCTCCCGAGAGCGGCGCGCTGATCCTCGTCAACGGCAACTACTACCAGATCGGCGGCACCAGCCTGTCGGCGCCGCTCTTCACCGGTTTCTACTCGCGGATCCAGTCGGCGCACGGCAATTCGCTCGGCTTCCCGGCCGCGACTCTCTATTCAGGCGCGGCCGCCAACCCGGCCTGGTTCCACGACGTGACCGCGGGCGGCAATGGCGGCTACAGTGCCGGCGTCGGCTGGGACTACGTCACCGGCTTCGGCAGCCTGCAGGTGCAGAACTTCTCCGCCGCGCTCCCCAATGGCACGGCACCCGGCTCGACCCTCACGGTGAACTTCAGTTGCACGGCCGCGGATCTGACCATCGACTGCGTCGACGGCTCGACCGACGTCGGCGGCACGATCATCGCCTATGCCTGGGCCTTCGGCGACGGCGGCAGCGCGGCCGGTGCCCGGACGAGCCACAGCTACGCTGCTGCCGGCAGCTACACCGTGACCGAGACGGTGACCGAGAGCGGCACCGGAAACACCGCCACCCGCAGCGCCTCGGTCACCGTCACGGCCCCGGCGTCACCGGCCACCTGGGCGACGATCGCCAGCGAAGGCCAGACCTTCAGCTTCAACGGCACGCAAACGGTGCGCTACGGCAGCGGCTCGAGCTGGGTCAGCCGAACGGTGACCGGCAGCGGCACCTGTTCGAACGACTTCTTCGGCAGCGACCCGCTCTACGGCGTCGTCAAGCAGTGCCAGGTGCTGAACTCGGCCGCTGCGACCCCCTGGACGACGATCGCGAGCGAAGGCCAGGCGTTCAGCGTCGACGGCACGCAGACGGTCCGCTATGGCAGCGGCTCGAGCTGGGTCAGCCGAACGGTGACCGGCAGCGGCACCTGTTCGAACGACTTCTTCGGCAGCGACCCGATCTTCGGCGTCGTCAAGCAGTGTCAACTGGCCTCCAGCGCGCCGGCTCCCACCACCTGGACGAAGATCGCGAACGAGAACCAGGCCTTCACCGTCAACGGCACGCAGACGGTGCGCTACGGCAGCGGGACATCCTGGATTGCGATACCCGTCACCGCCGGCGGTACTTGCAGCAACGCCTTCTTCGGCAGCGACCCGGCATTCGGGGTCGTCAAGGAATGCGACGTCGGCAGTTGATGGGCCGGAACTTCGTCGAATGGCCGACCAGCCGACCAGCCGACCAGCCGACCAGCCGACCAGCCGACCCACAGCCGCCCTCACCAACTGCCGCTGCCCGGCCCACCCTTGAACGGCCCGACGAGCTCCGGCGTGATCCAGCCGCCATAGAAGCCGCCCGGCTGCGGGCGCACCGCTTCGCCAGCGACCGAGCAGTCCAACTCGCCCGGGTAGAAGGACACGCACGTGCCCAGTGATTCGGCACCCGGCAGCGGCGCCGGATAGCTCCAGGCGACTCGGGGCAACTCGCGACCGCGGTCGGCCAGCGTCCAGTATCGAGCCGGGCCTTTCCATTCGCAGATCGATCCCCCGCCCGCCGCTTTCAGCAAGTGCCGGGCGACGACGTCGTCCCACGGCAGGTAGAAGCTGGGCGGATGCGAAGTCTCGAGGACGCGAAGCGCACGCCGGGTGCGAACGATCTCGACGCCACCCCAACGGACGACCACCTCCCGCGAATCGGCGACGATGCGCGGCGGCCGCGGGTAATCCCAGACCGATTCCTGGCCCGGCCCCGGCGCCTCGGCGAACGGCGGCCGCGAGCCGCCCCGCCAGTGCCACTGCTCGCGGGCAGCGGCCAGGGGATCGTGCGGGGCGCTCACCTGGACCGCCTGAACACGACGATGTGCTGCCACGGCAGCGTCTCGATGGTGCGTTCCCAGGTCAGCGGCAGCACCTCGGCTTCGCGTTTGACCTGGGCCTCGCTCATCTTGTGCAGCGACTTGATCGGCACCGACGCATCCTCGGCACGGTATTCGACGAAGACCAGCCTCGCGCCCGGCTTGAGCGCCCGAACGATGCTGCCGAGCACCTCGTGCGGCCAGGCAAGCTCATGGTAGACGTCGACCATGATCGCCAGATCGAGCGACGCCGCCGGCAGCGCGACGTCGGTCTCGGTGCCGAGCGCCGGCTGGATGTTGCCGATCCGTTCCCGGGCCGACGCCTTGGCCAGCAGCTCGAGCATTTCCGGCTGCACGTCCTGGGCCACCACCCGGCCGCCGGGCGCCACGGCCGCCGCCATCCGCCTGGAGAGGTAACCGGTGCCGGCGCCGATGTCACCGACGACCATGCCCGGGCGCAGTTCCAGTGCCGCGAGCAGCAGGTCGGTGCGCTCCTCGCGTTCGCGCTCCTGCCGCTCCAGCCAGGCCGCCCCCTGCCAACCCATGACACCGGCGATCTCGCGCCCCATGTAGCGCTTGCCGATGCCGTCGGCGCTGCGCGGAATCGCCTCGTAGCTCGGTGAACCGTCGGCGGACGGTTGCCGGAGGGCCGTCGGTGCGAGCGCGAACGTGCCGGCCGCGGAGGCCAGGAGGCAGGCAGCGATGAACGGAATCGAGCGACGACGGCGCACAGGCATGATCGGTTTCCTCACTTCGACGAGGCTACCGCAACCCGTCGGCTGGCGCCGCCCGGCGGCCGGCCGCCCCCACACGGGGCGACCTTCCGCACCGATTCGCGCCTTTGAATCACCCGCCCTTACTTAGCAACCGCTTCGTCGTCCTCACTGATTTCGCTGACCTCGGCGGCCTCGTCGGCCTCGGCTGCGCTCGCCCTGGTGTCATCGTCCAGGCCCATCTCCGACATCAGCTCCGCCTTGCGGGTGGCGAGCTGCTCGCCCAGGCCCTGGAGGTCGATCTTCGCCTTGCGAGCCTGCGAGAACATCTGCCGCTCCTCTTCACGCACATGGTGGTCGATGTACTCGCTGAGCACCTTGACGCGGGCGTCGAACAGGTCGTCCGAGGGGTCGGATTCCTGCAACGCGGCGATCAGATCCTTCGCCGAGCCGTGTTCCACCGTGGCTTCGTCGACCAGGTCCGGCTCATCGATCGACTCCTCGGCGGCGGGGTAGAAGATCTCCTCCTCGATCTGCGCATGCACCGTCAGCAGCAGGCAGATCTGTTGCGCGATCGGGTGCTTGTCCTCGTCGTCGGCATCGTCGTCGACCATCTCCTGGTATTGCTGGAACAGCGCCTTGACCTCGCGGTGATCGGCGATCAGCAATTTGATCGCGTCGAGCGATGTCGCCGTCGCCGTCGCGGTCGACTTGGGCTTGGGTTTGGACTTGGGCTTGGATGCAGAAGTCGGTTCCGATTCCGATGTCGATTCCGACTCCGACTCCGCTTCCGACAGGTCGGCGACAGTGTCCGGAGCAGCCTGCGGTGCGGCGGCCTTCGCAGTCTTCTTGGCGGGTGTCTTTCTTGCGGCTTTCTTGGCGGTGGCCATGGTCGGGGTCCTGTGTCGTGCCCGGGGCGAAATGCGCCCGGTGAACGCGACTGGCAAGCAAGAGTCCCGAGTCGAGCCGCTCCCGTGGGCAGACACCTGGCAGCCGACGAAGCGTGTCAGGCGGCGGCAGGAAGCGCCGCGACACGATTCAATGCGCCGCCTGATGACGAGCGCCGCGCTCGCCCGAACCGTTTCCGCCCGCGAACTTGTCGCCCTAGCCCAGCCTGAAAGTCGCAACCGAATCGGCCAGGCCGCCGGCCTGCTGCCGGAGGCTGCTCGCAGCGGCCGCCGATTGCTCCACCAGCGCAGCGTTCTGCTGCGTCAACTGCTCGAGTTGCGCCACCGAGGCGTTGACCAGGGCGATGCCGCTGCTCTGCTCGGCCGAGGCGGTGCTGATTTCACCGATGATCTGGCTGACGCGGCCGACACCCGAAACGATCTCGGCCATCGCCTGGCCGGCACTGTGCACCAGGCGGTTGCCGGTCTCGACCTTCTGCCCGGATGCACCGATCAGCGCCTTGATCTCACGCGCCGCCTGGGCGCTGCGCTGCGCCAGGCCGCGCACTTCGCTGGCGACGACCGCGAAGCCCCGCCCCTGTTCGCCGGCACGCGCCGCTTCGACCGCGGCATTGAGCGCCAGGATGTTCGTCTGGAAGGCGATGCCGTCGATGACGCCGATGATCTCGCCGATCTTGCGCGAAGCCGCCTCGATGTCGCTCATGTTCGCGACCACCTCGCCCATGATGCTGCCGCCGCGCCGGGCCGCTTCGGCGGCGGTTCCGGCGAGTTGGTTCGCCTGATGAGCGGAGTGCGCGCTCTGCTGCACCGTGCTCGTGATCTGCTCCATCGACGACGCGGTCTGTTGCAGGTTGGAGGCGGTGTGCTCCGTCCGCTGGCTGAGATCGTGGTTGCCGATCGCGATCTCCGCCGATGCGGTGCCGATCGAATCGGTGGCGTTGCGGATCGCCCCGACCGTCTGCCGCAAGCGCTCGATCATTCGGGCGACGGCCGCGGCGAGTGATGCATCACCATCGGCCGGCACCGTGACCGACAGGTCGCCTTCGGCCACCCGCTGCGCTGCCAGCCGAAGCGCCTCGGGCTCGCAGCCCAGTTGGCGCCAGACCGCCCGTATGGTCAGCCAGGACGCGACACCGAGCACCACCAGCACCACGGCCGCAGTCGCCAGGTTCAACGCCATCAGGCGCCAGACGCCGTCGAGCGACGCCTGTTCGCTCGCCGCCACGGCTTGCCTTGCCTGCTGTACGCGGCCGCTGTGCAGCTTGTCGAACGACGCCTGGGTCTTCAGCATGCGCTGCACGTGATCGCCCGGCGGTTGCTTCGTCAGCAAGGCACGGGTCGCGGCGACGGCCGAATCCTTGTAGGCATCGAATGCGCCCGACAGCGCTTGCGCATCGCTGCCCTGACCGTCGATCCTGCCCAACTCGGCCATGGCCTGGTGGGTGGTGACGACGATCGGCTCGACGCCCTTCAAGGCGTCGACATCGCCCTCGACCGCGGCGTTCTGCAGCGCCAGGCGAAAGCGCTCGCTGCTCGTGCCGATGCGTTCGAGCACCTCGACTGTCGGCGCATACACGTCATGGTGCCGCTGCAACTGGGCGGAGGTCTTGTTGCCGGCCACGAGCGCGATCACCACGCCCAACAGGAACACGGCCGTCGCACTGGCCGGCAGGATCCAGATCCTCGTTCGAAACTTCACTTGAAAGCCCTTTGGTTGACTTCGATCGCGCAGCCCTCCGGCATGGGGTCAGCCCACGGCAGCGATGGTGACGCCGCGGGCAGGATGGCGTAGAGGCTGTGCAACGCGGCACCGGTGAGGCGTTATCGGCTCGAAACAGCCCCACTTGATGCCTGTCGCGGCGTCGACGGGGTAGGCTCGCGGCATTCGAGCCGCACGGGCACAGCGCAAGGCACCGACGCCGCCAGTGGCGCCGGCGCCGCGCGGCGTCCGGGCACAGGGCTTGCCCAAATCATCTTTCGACGTACCTGAGGATTGCCGATGCGAAGCCCCGCCCGACCCCTGCGCCACCCGGCACGGTTTCGCCTTTCATGATCACGCTCGGCATCAACGCGGCTTTTCACGACTCTGCCGCCGCCCTGGTCATCGACGGGGTCGTCATCGCGGCCGCCGAGGAGGAACGGTTCACCCGGATCAAGCATGCCAAGCGGCCGGTGCCCTTCGCCGCCTGGGAGCTGCCGTTCAACGCCATCCATTTCTGCCTGGCGCAGGCCGGCCGCGCGCTCCGCGATGTCGACCAGGGCGCCTACAGCTTCGATCCGAAGAGCTTCGTCGACGACGCCATCGTCCTGGTCATCGCCCTGCTTGCCGGCTGG
>CAXTDH010000221.1:0-5862 GCA_964242405.1 uncultured Rhizobacter sp.
TGACCAGCGCACAGATCCAGGCGCTGACGACCGCCGACATCCTCGCCTTCACCACGGTCGAAGTCGCCAGCCTGACCACGGCGCAGATCCAGGCGCTCACCACCGGGCAGATCGGCACGCTCGAGACCGCCGACATCGTCGCCCTGACGACCACGCAGATCCAGGCGCTGCGCACCGCCCAGATCGCCGCCCTCGGCACCGCCGATGTCGTCGCCTTCACGACCACGCAGATCCAGGCTCTGACCAGCGCGCAGATCATGGCGCTGACGACGGCCGGCATCGCCGCCCTGACCACCGCCGAAGTGGTCAGCCTGACGACCGCACAGGTGCAGGCGTTGACCAGCGCCCAGATCGGCTCGTTCAACACCGCCGAGATCGTCGCCTTGACGACCCTGCAGATCCAGGCACTGCGCACCGCCCAGGTGGCCGCGCTCAACACCGCCGATGTCGTCGCCCTGACCACCTTGCAACTGCAGGCGCTCAACAGCGCGCAGGTCCAGGCGCTGACCACCGCCGGCATCGCCGCGCTGACCACCGCCCAGATGGTCGGCCTGACGACCGCGCAGATCCAGGCGCTCAGGACCGCCCAGATCGTCGCCCTGACCAGCGCGGATGTCGCCGCCTTTACCAGCGCGCAAGTCCAGGCCTTGACCAGCGCGCAGGTCCAGGCGCTGACGACCGCCAGCATCCTCGCTTTGACGACAGTCGAAGTCGCCAGCCTGACGACCGCGCAGGTCCAGGCCCTGACCACCGCGCAGATCGGCACGCTCGAGACCGCCGACATCGCGGCACTCACCACCGCGCAAGTCCAGGCGCTGCGCACCGCCCAGGTGAGCGCGCTCAACACCGCCGACGTCGTGGCGCTCAGCAGCGTGCAGCTGCAGGCCCTGACCAGCGCGCAGATCCAGGCGCTGACCACCGCCGGCATTGCCGCCCTGACCACCGCCAAGCTCGTCAGCCTGACGACGGCGCAGATCCAGGCGCTCAAGACCGCGCAGATCGTGGCGCTGACCACCGCCGACGTCGCGGCGCTCACCACCGCCCAGGTCCAGGCCCTGACCAGCGCACAGATCCAGGCGCTGACGACCGCCGACATCCTCGCCTTCACCACCGTCGAAGTCGCCAGCCTGACGACGGCGCAGATCCAGGCGCTCACCACCGGGCAGATCGGCACGCTCGAGACTGCCGACATGGCGGCCCTCACCACGGCGCAGGTCCAGGCGCTGCGCACCGCCCAGGTGGCCGCCCTCAACAGCGCCGATATCGTGGCCCTGACGACCACGCAGATCCAGGCCCTGACCACCGCCCAGCTCCTGGCGCTGACGACGAGCAACATCGCCGCCCTCACCACCAGCGAGGTCTCCAGCTTGACGAGTTCGCAGCTGCAGGCGCTCAGCACCGCGCAGATCACCAGCCTGACGACCGCCGAGGTGGTGACCCTGAACACCGCACAAGTGCAGTCGCTCAGCACCAGCCAGATCCGTTCGCTGACGACGGCGCAGATCCTGTCCTTCAACACCACCCAGCTGCAGTCGCTCAACACCACCCAGATCCGGGCGCTCAGCACGGGCGACCTGGCGGTGCTCAACAGCTCGCAGCTCACCGCGCTGACGACCACCCAGGTGGAGTCGTTGACCTCCGTGCAGGTGAGTGCCTTCACCACCGCCCAGTCGCCCTACCTGACCCTGAGCACGCCGCTCATCCTCGACCTGAACCACAACGGCGTGATGACGCAGAGCATCGCCACCGGCGTCAAGTTCGACATCTACGACAACGGCCAGGCCGTCAACACCGGCTGGGTGGCGTCGGGCGACGGCCTGCTGGTGCTCGATCGCAACGGCGACGGCTCGATCACCAACGGCTCGGAGCTGTTCGGCTCGTCGACCCGGCTCGCCGATGGCCAGAAGGCGAGCAACGGCTACGCCGCGCTCGCCCAGTACGACAGCAACGGCGACGGCGTCATCAGCAGCGGCGACGAGGTCTTCTCGAAGCTCAAGGTCTGGGTCAACAACGGTGCCGACGGCACGGTCAACCAGGGCGAACTGCTCTCGCTCTCGGAGCTCGGCATCACCAGCCTCGACCTGCACATCGGCGACAAGGTGACGCAGGACAACGGCAACATCATCGGCCTGCAGTCGAGCTACACCACCGCCGACGGCCAGAGCTCGCTGATGGGCGACGCCTTCTTCATCGCCGCGCCCAGGCCGGCGGCACCCGAGACTGCGGTCGCGGCACCGATCGGGGCGCCGGCGGCGACGGCGACGCTGGCCCAGGCCGACGGTCACGCGAGTGCACAGATCGGCCCGCTCGTCACCGCCCAGGCCCAGGCCCTGGCGACGGCGGAGCCGGCGGTGCTGACGAACCGGCGGGTCGATGCCATCACGGCCGCGCTGGACGGCGCCGACGCGGGCAGCAGCGATGCGACCCTGCAGGGACGGGTGGGCAGGCTCACCCAGGCCATCGGCTCCTTCGCCCAGGCGCCGGACGCAGCAGCGAAGACGACCAGCCTCGGCGCAGCTGTCGTCGCCAGCGCCGGAACTGCCGGCGGCCCCGCGGCGCTGGTCACGCCGGCGGCCTCGCAGGCGGTCTCTCGACTGGTCGAGACGATGAAGCGCTATGACAGCAGCGGCAGCCTGGTCGGTGCGTCGCCGGCGAGCCTCGTCGCCGCGCCGGGCTCCTCGACCGCGCTCGAGACCGAAGCCACTCGCGCCGCCTTCCTGGCCTCCAGCGGCAGGGTGCACACGAAGCTGGCCTGACGCCAGGCCCGCTTCGGTCGAGGGCGGCGGTCGAAAGGCCGCCGCCCTCGACCCGCTTGCCGCGCCCCCCATCCGGCCCGGCAAATCCGATCCGATCCGATCCGATCGACCGGATCGCCCCGCGGCCGCGAACTGGCGGCCCTTGTCCCGCTTGTTCCGAGAATCGCCGGCCCCCTCGCTCCGCACAATGCATCCAGCAGGTCCTGTTCGGGACATGTATCTGGGAAGCGGCGCAGGGCGTGCGCTTCAATGTCTTGCAGCACCGGCCCAGCGCCGGAAGTCATTGACTCCGAGGAGTGCACACCATGCCGATGACCATCAACACCAACCTGATCTCGATGGATGCGCAGCGCAACCTGAACCGGTCGCAGTCGTCGCTATCGACCTCGATGCAGCGGCTCTCGTCGGGCCTGCGCATCAACTCCGCCGCCGACGACGCCGCCGGCCTGGCGATCTCGCAGCGGATGACGACCCAGGTCCGCGGCATGAACGTCGCCATGCGCAATGCCAACGACGGCATCTCGCTCGCCCAGACCGCCGACGGTGCGCTCTCCTCCGTCGGTGACAACCTGCAGCGGATGCGCGAACTGACCGTGCAGGCGCTGAATTCGACCAACAGCGGCTCCGACAAGGATTCGCTCAACCAGGAGTTCCAGCAGCTCTCGCAGGAGATCATGCGGGTGATCAGCGGCACCACCTTCAACGGCGCCTCGATCCTGGCCGGCTCGGCGGGCAGCCTCACCTTCCAGGTCGGCGCCAACACCACCGCCAACGATTCGTTGACCGTGGTCACGACCGACATGTCGCTCGACCCGAAGATCACGGTGGTGACCGGGGCGACGATCGACAGCACCAACAACACCACGACGACGCTCAACACCGTCGTCAACGACATCGATGCCGCGATCGACGACATCAACGGCCAGCGGGCGGTGTTCGGCGCGACCCAGAACCGCTTTTCCGCCGTCATCACCAACCTGCAGACCTCGGTCGAGAACCAGTCCGCCGCCTCCAGCCGCATCACCGATGCCGATTTCGCGCAGGAGACCGCCAACATGTCGCGCGCCCAGATCCTGCAGCAGGCCGGCACCGCGATGGTGGCGCAGGCGAATCAGTTGCCGCAGCAGGTGCTCAAGCTGCTGCAGGGCTGAACCCGGCAGAAGGCCGAAACCTCAAGTCGGGCGATCCGACGCCGAAAGAAGACGTACCGGGCTGCCTCTGCCGGGCGTCTTTTTTTTGTTTGCCCATCCATGAAAGGTAGAGCGCCATGACCACCTCGATCAGCTCCAGCGGCAGCATCAGCTCGACGGGCATCGGCAGCGGCCTGGACGTGTCGGTCATCATCGATGGCCTGATGAAGGTGGAGAAGCTGCCGCTCAAAGACCTGACAAAGGCCGCGACGACGATCCAGTCGACCATCTCCGCCTTCGGCGCCGTGCAGTCGGCCCTCGCCACGTTCCGGGACGCGGCCGCCAGCCTGGCCCTGCCGAGCACCTTCAACGCGACCAACGGCACCTCGTCCGACCCGTCGTCGGTGACGGTCACGACGACGGCCAACGCCGCGCCGGGCAACTACGCGGTCGAGGTGCTGTCGCTCGCCGCGTCGCAATCGACCGTCAGCCCGACCTACGCCTCCAGCGCCACGCCGGTCGGTGCCGGCAGCCTGCACTTCGACCTCGGCAGCTGGGGCGGCAGCCCGGCCGTGTTCAACCCGAAAGCCGGCGCCAGCGGCGTCGATGTCGCCGTCTCGGCGAGCGACACCCTCGCGACCGTCGCCGCCAAAGTCAATGCCGCCGGGGCCGGCGTCAGCGCATCGGTCGTCAACGATTCGAGCGGCTCGCGGCTCGTCTTCAGCGCCTCCACTACCGGCCTGGCGAACACCTTTCGCATCACCGCGATCGACGCCGACGGCGGCAACAGCGACGCGACCGGGCTCTCGGCGCTCGCCTACGACCCGGCCGGCGGCACCACCGCGACCAGCCTCACACAGCCGGCCGCCAATGCCAGCGCGCGCATCAACGGCCTGCTCGTCAACGCCGACACCAACACGCTGGCGAACGTCTTCAACGGCATCGACATCACGCTCGGCAAGCTCACGACCGCGCCGGTGCAGGTCGCGGTCGCGCAGGACAACACCGGCATCGGCAAGTCGGTGCAGGGCTTCGTCGACGCCTACAACGCCCTGTCGACGCTGCTCGCGGCCGATTTGAAATACGACCTCGGCACGAAGGATTCCGGGCCGCTGCAGGGCGACAGCACCGCCCGCTCGCTGCAGAACCAGCTGCGCGGCATCGTCGGCTCGTCCTCGGGCGCCTCGAGCGTCTACTCGACGCTCTCGCAGGTCGGTATCCAGACCGCGAAAGACGGCACCTTGAGCATCGACAGCACCCGGCTGACGAGCGCGCTCGCCAACCCGGTGGAGATCAAGAAGCTGTTCACCGCCGTCGACTCGGCTCAGCCGTCGCGCGCCGGCATCGCCAACCAGCTGCGCACCTTCGGCAATTCGGTGCTCGGCATCAACGGCATCGTCAGCACCCGGGTCGCGGGCCTGAAGACCAAGCTCGGCAACAACCAGAAGAACCAGGACACGCTGACCGACCGCCTGGCCGTGACCGAGGCCCGCCTGAAGGCGCAGTACACGGCGCTCGACAAGAAGATGGCCAGCATCACCAACCTCGGCACCTATGTCACCCAGCAGATCGCCAACTGGAACAAGAACACCGGTTGACGGTACGCCGCCAGAGCCGTCGGCAAGCGCCTATACACCCCTGAAATTCAATTTGTTCGGCGCTCAAGGCGCGGATGCGGTGCACCGATAACTGTTTATCGCACATCAGCAGGAGCGCCCCCCACATGTTCGCATCCGCCACCCCATCCAACCTGTCGCAACGGCAGGCAGGCGCCTACCGGCAGGTCCATGCATCGACCGGCGTCGGCAACGCGTCGCCGCACGGCCTGATCGGGCTGCTGTTCGACGGCGCGCTCGACGCCATCTCCGAGGCACGCGGTGCCATCCGCAGACGCAACCCCGGCGCCAAGATTTCGGCGATCGGCCGGGAGCTGCGGATCGTCGACGAAGGCCTGGCGGCCCCCCTCACCGAGGAAG
>CAXTDH010000222.1:0-5833 GCA_964242405.1 uncultured Rhizobacter sp.
GTCATCTGCGAAGCAAAAACCGGCTGCCGGCCAACGCCCTCCCAGTTGACGTGCACCTGGCCGTCGGTCATGCGGGTACCCACACCAGTGCCAGCACCCACGCCTGTGCCGCCACGGAATTCGATCGTCCCCGCGGCACCGTCGTCGCCCATCATTCCGTAGACCGAAGTGTGCTCGATGGCGTCGTCATCGACCGCGGCCGGATCGATGAGGGATTCGGTCGGCCGTGGCCGGCTGCGGTCGACGCCGACCAGCGAATGGAGCGTGCCGGTGGTGGTGACGACTTCGGCCAGCAGACGCCGCAGCGGTCCAGGGATCGCGAACTCTTCGATCACCAGCGGTCGGCCGCCGGCGGCCGCCGACGTGCGCAAAAGACCGGTGATGGTCGGCCCGACCTTGCGGTCCGCGGGGCGATCTCCTTCCTGCGGGCTGGCATGGGCCGCGGCCTGCTGCTTGTACGCCACCGCGATCATGTCGCCGTTGGTGGAAAAGCCCCGCCCCAGCATGTCCGGCGGCACCGGGAGCGGTGTTGGCAGCGGCGCTTTCGCTTCGCGCGAACGCAGCAGGATCTCGGTCGAACCAAAGGTGCCTGCCGCCAGGATGACGTTGCGGGCCCGCACCAAATAGGGGTCGGCGCGGTCGCTGCGCGCCTTGTCCGGGTCGGTCAAAAAGAATGTCACCGCGAAGCCGTCGCCCGCCGTCAGCTCTTGCACAGTGTGCACCGTGGCACCGCAGAACAGCCTGGCGCCGTTGGCGCGCGCCAGCGCCAGGTAGTTGACGTCGAGTGATTTCTTGGCGCCGTGATTGCAGCCGCTGGCGCAGTCGCCGCATTGAAGACACGGTTGCAAGGCGACACCGGCCGGACTCGTGCCGGGCTTTGCAAAGCGGATGGCCACACGTGCTTCGGAAGTCTCGGTGCCGAGGCGCCGGCCCGTGGCGCGCAGCGAATCGAGCTTGGGCACGGCATTGGGAATCGTCTCGGGGCACAGCATCTGCTCAGCCATCTGATAGGCGCCGTCCAGCGATGCCAGGTCGATGCCGTGCGGCCATGCATCTTGGCCGAACGCATCCTCTGTCGGGCGTTCCATCACTGCGGCGTTGATGAGGGAGCCTCCACCCAGGCCGTTGCCGAGCAATGCGCCGACGTCATGTCCCAACCGCACATCGAACACGCCGGACGCGTTGCCGCGCGGCGGCTTTCCGTCCTGTCCGCTGAACCGCACATGGCCGGGCAATTCGCCGAAGGCGGCAGGAAACTGCCCCGGTAGGAATTCATCACCGCGCTCCAGCACATACACGCGGGCCGGCGAGCCTTCGGACGTACTTGCTCCCGCCAGCCGGGCGGCGGCCACCGCGCCACCGTAGCCACTGCCCACGATCAGCACATCGCAATGCAAGGCGTCGGGGGGCGCAGCGATGATCTCCTGGATCAGCACTTCGACGCCGCGCGACAGCCAGCGGCCGCCATTGTTTTCGTTCATCGTGCGCTCCTCGTCAAGGGCACGCTGGCGCTCAAACCGGCGCCATCACCGCACCCAATGCCCGCCCTAGTGTGTGACTGTCGACCGGCTTGCGCAGCAGTGGCGCAGCGCGTCGTTGTGCCGCATCGACCAACGCCGGATCGGCATCCGCCGTGACCATGACGATCGGCATGTCGGGCACCGTTTCGCGCAGTCGATCGATCGCCATGAGGCCGTCTGCACCGCCGCCGAGGCGATAGTCGACCACGACCGCATCCGGTCGCGCATCGACGCAGTGCGCGAGTGCATCGTCGATCGTCGCGGCCGGCAACACACGGCAGCCCATGCTGCGAAGCGCGTTCAGGTAGGCGCCTCGCACCATCGGATCGTCGTCCAGCACCAGCACGACGCGGCCGGCCAGGCTCTCGTCTTGCTGGATGTCGTCCGATGCGTCCGGCTCGGCGACGGCCAATGGCAGGCGCGTGCGAAACGTCGTTCCGCTGCCGCCGTCCGACTCCAGCATGAGTGCGAGTTCCAGCAGTTGCGCCAGCCGTCGCACGATGCCCAGGCCCAGCCCGTGACCGGGTGTTGGAGCAACGCCCACGGGCTCGAGCTGCACCAGGTCTTCGAAGACGATCCTGTGATGTTCCGGCGCGATGCCGGGCCCGTCGTCCTGCACCGACAACTCGGCGCCCTCCGCATCCACCATGACGTGGACCCGCACGTGGCCGCCGACCGGCGCGAACTTGATGGCGTTGTCGATCAGGTTGCCCAGCAGGCGGCGTAGCAGATCAGGGTCCGAGACCACCGCGAGCCCTGCCGGGCATGCAGCGTGGAGCTCGACCGAGCGCGCCGCGGCCGCCGCCCCGAAGCTCGCGACAACAGCCGAGAGCAACCGGTCGAGCTGTATGCGACGCGGCCGCGCCGGCACCACGCCCGCATCGAGCTTGGCCACGTCCAGCAATGCGTCGAGCATCGAGCGCAACTGGTCCAGGCTGCTGTCCACCACCGCGACGATGCCATGCGCCTCGCTGCTCATCGACAGGTGCTGCAAGGCCCCGACATTGAGCGACATGGCCTGCAGCGGTTGCCGCAGATCGTGGCTGGCACCGGCGAGAAAGCGGCTCTTGTCCTGGTTGGCGCGCACTGCCGCGTCACGCGCGACGGTCAACTGAGCCCGTTCGAACTCGAGCGTGCGCGCCAGCGTTTCATTCTCCAGGCGGATGCCGAACGACTCTTCGAAGGTCTCCATGTTGCGTCGCGCAAAGCGGTACTGAACCCCGAAGAACATCAGCACCAGCGCGCAGACGCCCCAGCCGAGCCAGCCGCCCATCCATCCCCACATGAAAGCTGTCGGGATGTACAGCAACCCGGCGTAGACCAGAAAAGCCGGCATCACCGTGGCGCTTGTCGACACGGCGCCGGCGCCCCACGAGATCAAGACCATCGTCAGCACGGCATCGAGCGCGGGATCGAGCCGTGCCATGAAGAGTGCGGCCGAGCCGTTGCACGCGCCGATCAGCACGTTCCAGCGCACCATCGCCTGCAACCGGAAGACGATGGCGCGATGGCGTTCCCTGGTCATGCGCGCCAGTGCCAGGGCGCGCCATTCGCGCGTGCCGATCACGGCCACGAACCACGCAACCACCACCGGCCATGGAGCCGAACGCCAGACGATGGCCGCCACGATGGTCGCAGTCAAGGCGATTTGCCAGCGCAGGCCCGTGGCCTGGTCCGCCACGACCTGGAGCCGTCGCTCATCGAGTTCGGCGCTGGCCTCCGGGGTCATGACGGCGACGGGGTTCACATCGACTCGAGCGCCGAGGCGGCTTGTGCATCGAACACACGGCACAGCGCGTCGGTCCGGTTCCTGGCGCCCAGCGCGCGGTAGACCATCGACAAGTGGACCTTCACCGTCCCCTCGGCGATCGACAGCTCCCGTGCGATGAGCTTGACCGGCGTGCCACGGATCGCCAGGCCGAGCACCTGACGCTGACGCGGCGACAGCTCGACGCGCAAAAACCTGGCGAGGTCTTCGCGTGGCAACTCGTCGGGCTGGCGCCGGCGCGTCACGTCGTCGTCCATCACGAACTCGGCTGGCAGATAGATCCGGTGGCGCAGAACGACTCGCAGCGCGGCCTCCATGTCTTCGAGCCGATAAGACTTCGGGATGAAGCCCGCGGCGCCTGCCTCGATCACCTCGCGGATTCGGGCCGGCGACGATTCGGCCGACTGCATGCACACCGGTACTGCTTCGAAATGCGCCTTGACCGCATGCAGCGCGGGCACGCCGGAAAGCGTCGGAAGGTGATAGTCGAGCAACACAAGATCGACGCCGGCGGCATCGCGGCGATTGGCCTCGTCGACATCGCGCGCCGCTTCGAAGCTGAACGGCTGGCCGGGCTCGACCTCCTCGGCAAGGCGCTCCATGAGCAGCCGCGTTCCGTTCCAGACGATCTCATGGTCATCGACCAACAGGACTCTCATGAACCCTCCAGAGCCCGGCGCGACGAGTGGCGACGGGCAGAGTCCAGCGTATCGCAATGAGGTCGCCTTGGGCAGTGTCCCGGCCTATACCAACGGCCTAGTCGGCGGCAGGCGCACAGCCTAGGTCGCCGACTAGCCGCAGCGCGCAATGGTGCGCTGCGGGCCGGCGCGGAAGACTCCGCACACCTTCCCCGCTCACGGGGTGGGCAACGAGGAGCCTTTCATGCGTATCACCTCTGGCCGGTTGTCAAGCAAAAAAGACTGGTGGCTCCGCCTGTGCATCCATGCAATGGTCAACTTCGAGACCGGACGGTGCTTCTGCGCATTGGTGCTGTGCCTGCTCGCATTGCTTGGTGGCTGCGCGAGCCTTCCGTCCGCTGTCGAGCGTCCACCATCGCACGCCGTGACCGACGGCGCGGACACCCGGCTCGGCCGCCTTGCCGCGGCCTCGCTGGCAACGGCCTTGCCGGAATTGGCTCGGCCCGGGCTGTCGGGTGCACGACTGCTGCCGGACGGCCCCCAGGCCCTGGAGGCGCGGATCGCGTTGATCCAGGCCGCTCAGAAGTCGGTCGATGCGCAGTACTACCTGATCGAAGACGACCGCTCCGGCCGTCAGTTTCTCGAGGCGCTGCAGCAGGCGGCGGACCGCGGCGTGCGCGTGCGCCTGCTGGTCGACGACCTGTACACGGGCCACTCTTTCGCGATGCTGGACGGCTTGGCTCTGCGGCCCAACGTGGCACTCCGCCTGTTCAATCCGCTGCCGGTGCGCAACGGTTCGGTTCGCACGCGCGTGCTGCTGTCGCTGCACGAATTCCCGCGCATCAATCGGCGCATGCACAACAAGCTGCTGATCGCGGACAACAGCTTTGCGATCAGCGGCGGACGTAACGTGGCAGACGAATACTTCGGCCGCAGCGGGCCGGCCAACTTCATCGACATGGATGTGCTCACCGCCGGCCCGGTAGTGCGCGATATGTCGGATCATTTCGATGTCTTCTGGAACAGTCCGCAGGCCTGGCCGTGGCAGCGTTTTGCGGCTGGTTCGGGCGATGGCCAAGTAATTTCACCCCCATCTGCCTCGAGCGTGGACGCACAGGAGTCGGACGCCATCGACGAAGCGTCGCTCGACGTTTTTGGGCGAACGTCACTGGGCCGTCAACTGCGCGAAGGTGCGGTGAGCCTTCGCGCAGCGCCGATCAGCGTCATCGCCGATGCACCGGGCAAGGCCGATCCACAGGTTGCCGCGAGCGCCGCCCTCGCCGGCAGCCTCGCTTTTCTCGACAAGGCGCAGTCGGATGTGTTGGTGGTGTCGCCCTATTTCGTACCCGCGACCCAAGCGATGGAACTGCTGCAGAAGTCGAGTAAGGCCGGACTCAACGTGACGGTCATCACGAATTCGCTGGGTGCCACCGACGAGCCGTTGGTGCACTTCGGCTACGCCCGTCTCCGCGCAACCATGGTGAAGACCGGCGTCAAGCTCTACGAACTCATGCCCGCCGGAGACGTGCGTCGGGACGATGCAGCAGAGAGCCGGCCGTCACTCGGAAGGCTGCACGCAAAAATGGCGATCGTCGATCGCCGCTGGCTCTACGTCGGCTCCATGAACATGGACCGGCGCTCGGCCTACTGCAATACCGAAATCGGCCTTGTCATCGATGATCCGGCGCTCGCCGGCGAAGTTCTGGGTCTGATGCAGCGCGAGCGCTCCCAGGCCAGCTTCCAGGTGCGCATCGGCGGCCCTGACCAATCGCTGCAATGGACTTTTCTGAAGGCGGGCCAAGAGCAAGTGCTGGCACGCGAGCCGAACGTCGGATGGTTCACCCGCGTACGTTGGCCCTTCGCTTCGCTGCTGGTGAGCGACGACTTTTTGTGAGGCTATCAGGGAG
>CAXTDH010000223.1:0-5815 GCA_964242405.1 uncultured Rhizobacter sp.
GCACTCGACTTCCCGAACCACGGCCGGGCGACACTCGACTTGTTCGACCGACTCGACGGAATAGTCGCCGAGGCCGGCGGTGCGCTCTACCCGGCCAAAGACGCCCGCATGCCGGCGTCGCTGTTTCGCAGCGGCTATCCGCAGGCCGAGGCCTTCACTCGCTTCGTCGACCCGGCCTTCTCTTCCAGCCTTTGGCGCCGCGTCAGCGCAACGACCGCTGACTAAACGGGACACTCGAATCATGCAAAGCGGCCAGCGGATCGTCATCTTCGGTGCCACCTCGGCCATTGCTCATGCGGCCGCGCGCGTCTGGGTGCAGCGAGGCGCCCGGCTGGTGCTCGTCGGGCGCAATCCGGCCAAGCTCGATTCGACCGCCGATGACCTGCGCGTTCGCGCCGGCCAGCAGCAGACGCCCCAGGTGCTGGTCCTGCAGGCCGATCTCGACGACTTGTCGCGCCATGCCTTCCTGGTCGACGCCGCAGCCGAGGCCATGGGCGGCATCGACGTCGCGTTGATCGCCCACGGCTCCCTGCCCGATCAGCGCGCCTGCGAGCAGGACGTCGCCATGGCCTTGCGAGAGATCCACACCAACGGCGTGTCGGCGGTGCACCTCGCCGCCGTTCTGGCAAGCCACATGGCGGTGCAGCACCAGGGAACGATCGCCGTCATCTCGTCGGTCGCCGGTGACCGCGGCCGTCAATCGAACTATGTCTACGGTGCCGCCAAGGGGTTCGTCTCGCTCTACCTCCAGGGCTTGCGCAACCACCTCTTCGACAAGGGGGTGCAGGTCGTCACGATCAAGCCCGGCTTCGTCGACACGCCGATGACCGCCGGCATCGCCCGCAAAGGCGCGCTCTGGGCGACCGCCGAACAGGTCGGCGGCGGCATCGTCAAGGCGATCGACCAGCGGCGGGACGTGGTCTACCTGCCCGGCTTCTGGCGTCTCATCATGGTGCTGGTCCGGGCGGTTCCAGAAGCGCTCTTCAAACGCCTCAAGCTCTGAGGCGAGTCGCCGTGCCCTGACGCACGAGGCGGGCGGCGCGCCACAGCTCGTCCTGACTTGCCGTCCTGGCCCTGCCACGGCCCTGCCATGTCACGGCCCGCCTGCCGCTAGAGGCCATTGAACGGCTGCACCGCCCGCTCACCGGGCGCCGGCACCCTCCCCAAGTCATGCACCGCAACCGGCTGTGCCCGGCAGAACTGCGCGTTCATCTCGACCTAGGGTAAGCACTGATTAAACTAGAGTACTGTCAGTACACAATTAACCCGCGACGACAAAGTCAATCAACCCCAGACGCCATCTCGACACGCCGTCTGACTCGACAAGGGATTCCGCGATGAATGACAGAAACCTGCTCGCCCGGTCACTCGATACGCCCACGGTGCTCGAGCGCGTCCTCGCGATCGTCCCCGAAATCGAGGCGCGAGCCGATGAGATCGAGCAGGCGACTCGCGTGCCGATGGACCTGCTCGACAAGCTCGAAGTCGCCGGCGCGTTTCGCATGTGCCTGCCGGTCGAGTTCGGCGGCGAGGCGCTGACGGCGACCGAATCCGCCGAAGTGATCGAAGCGGTCGCTTCGGCCGACGCCTCCGTCGCCTGGCACCTGATGGTCACGGCCGGCACCCAGATCATCACGGCGCGCTTGCCGCTGCCGGCGATCGAAGCGTTCTACGCCAACGGCCCGGACACCTGGGCCAAGGCCGCGTTCTCGCCCAAGGGCATCGCCATTCCGGTCGAAGGCGGCTACCGCCTGTCGGGCCGCTGGCCGCTCGCCAGCGGTGCCCGCCGCTTCGAGCACGTCGGCCTCGGTTTTATCGTCAAGGACGAGAACGGCATCCGGATGGCGCCGAACGGCATGCCGGAGTTCCGCTTCGGCCTGGTGCCCAAGGGCGATGTCAAGGTCATCGAGACCTGGGACGCGGTCGGCCTGCGTGGCACCCGCAGCGACGATCTGGAAGTCAAGGACGTCTTCGTGCCGGAAGGCTCGCAGGGCTTCGTCTTCGGCCCTTCGACGCTCAAGGCGCCGACGCTCGGCTTGAGCCTGCCGTCGGCCACCGCACCGCACCACCTCGGGGTCGTCAAGGGCCTGCTCAAGGGTGCCATCGCCGACCTGGCGACCGATTCGCTGACCCGCAAGCCGGCCTTCAACCCGACCGTGCCGATGAAGGACGATCCGGTCTTCAAGTCGCGCTTCGGCGAGATCGCATCCAAGGTCGACGGCCTCTGCACACTGGCCGACATGTGCATCGCCCTGCTCGACCAGGCCGACTCCGAAGGCCGCGACGTGACGAAGTACGAATCGGCCCGGATCGCGTCGGCCGAGGCGGTCGTGCACCACGAAGGCACTTCGCTGATGGACCAGATCATGATGTTGTCGGGCAGTGCCGGCGTCTATTCGAGCAATCGGCAGCAACGCCGCTGGCGCGACCTGCGCTGCGTCGCCCAGCACCAGGCGGCGAATATCGGCTGCTACTCGCTCTACGCCCAGGCACTGATCGACCGGGCCATCGCCCAGGCGAAAGGCTGAACGCCATGAGCACGAAACCTCTCATCGTCGGTATCGGCGGCACGACCAAGCCCGGCTCGTCGACCGAACGGGCACTTTCCCTGTCGCTCGGCGCAGCCGCCCGGGGCGGCGCGGCCACCTGCATGTTCGACGGTGCCGCACTGTCGCGATTGCCGCTCTACGGCAGCGCGCCGCTCGGCAGCGACGCCAGCGAGTTCATCGCCGCGGTGCGGGCGGCGGACGGCATCCTGATCGCCAGCCCGGGCTACCACGGCACGGTGTCAGGGCTGGTCAAGAACGCCATCGACTACCTGGAGGAGACGGCCCGCGATGCACGTGTCTACCTCGACCGGGTGCCCGTCGGCCTGATCGTCACCGCCTACGGCTGGCAGGCCACCGGCAGCACGCTCGCGACCCTGCGCTCGATCGTGCATGCGCTGCGTGGCTGGCCGACGCCGCTGGGCGCGGCGATCAACGTCAGCGGTGGCGTCTTCACGGCCGAGGGCTGCAGCGATGCGGCGATCGTGCGGCAACTCGAGATGGTCGGCGAACAGGTGGTCGACTTCGCCCTGATGCGATCGGCCGCGAGCGTGCCCGTGCCAGGGACTTCCCCCAACCCCTTTCTTACGTCCACGCTCGCGCCCATGCCAGCGACCACGCCGGCGACGGCGACCGCTGAAGCCTTTGCCTGAGTCGATTTCGCAACCGAACGCCGCCCATGCTGCCCGACCGCCTGCTCCATCACACGCCCGGCGCCTGCTCGCGTGTCGCCTTGAACGCGCTCGAGGAGATCGGCCTGCCGTATCGCGAGCAGAGCGTCGCGCTGATGACCGGGGCTCAGTACCGGCCGGAGTTCCTGGCGGTCAACGCCAAGAGCAAGGTGCCGGTCCTGATCGACAACGGCGTCACGGTCACCGAACTGCCGGTCGTGCTGTACCACCTGGCGCTGGCAGAACCTCGCGCCCGGCTGCTGCCGGCCGCAGCGGATGGGAAACCGGCGCTCGATTGTCTGTCCGACCTGGTCTGGCTGGCCGGCACCCTGCACCCGACGGCAGCCCGGCTGCTGCGTCCGACGGCGCTCTCCGCGATCGACCCGGAAGGCGTCAAGGCAATCGCCACGGCTCAGCTCGAGGTTCACGCCGCGCGCATCTGCGGCCGGCTCGCGACGCGCGCCTGGTGGTACGGCAGTGACTGGTCGATCACCGACATGCTGCTCGCCTGGGTCTACGCCACGGCGGGCCAGTACGGGTTCTCGTACGCCGCGTTCGAGCCGCTCGCAGCGCATCGGGCCCGGGTCGAGGCCCGTCCTTCCTTCATCCGGGCTCGCGCCTGCGAGCTCGCGGTCGCGGAACGCGACGGCCTGTCGCTGCCGCCCGGCTTCACGCTCTGACCGGAGACCGCCGATGTCCGACGCATTCAAACCCAAGCACGGCTGGGGGCCCGACGGCCGCCGTGCCGCCCTGTCGATCACCTTCGACAATCTCGGCGAAGCCGCAGAACTCGAGCTCGGCCTCTGGGAAGGCCAACCGGTCGGCGTCCATCACACCGCCCGCTTCATTCCTGAACTGGTGGCCGCGCTCGGCGACGTCCGCGCCACTTATTTCATCGAGGCGATCAACGTCGAGATGTACCCCGAGGCCATCCGGAACTGGGCGGCGGCCGGCCACGAAGTCGGCATTCATGCGTGGCGCCACGAGGCCTGGGAGCGCTGCCCGTCGGAACGTCGTCGCGCGTTGTTGACCCGGTCGCTCGCGGCCATGCGGTCGCTCGGCATCGAGCCGGTCGGCTTCCGACCACCGGGCGGAGTCATACCGCCCGAGGCCTGGCAGGAGTTCGAGGCGGCCGGTCTGCGCTACTGCTCGGAACTCGGGCCGCCCGGCGTTCGGCGGATCGGGGGCGTGATGTCGGTGCCGTTCGCCTGGCGGGCGGTCGACGTCTACATGATCGAGGACGTCCTGGCCTTCATGCGGCTCAAGTGCGGTGACCCGGAACAACCGTTCACGCTCGCGGCATGGCGCGCCGCGCTGGTTCGGATCGTCGCCGACGCCCTGGCCGAGGGCGGCCACCGCACGGTCATCTTCCACCCCAACTTCCTGGGGACATCGGCCGAGAAATTGTCGGCATTGAGGCATTTGATCGACGCGGCCCGGGCGCAGGACGTCTGGATCGCTCCCGTTCGCGAAGTGGCGGCATTCGCGTCCAAGCAATTGCAGGTCGAACTGCAGGCCGCCTAATCGACAACACCCCCAACCCGAAGGAATCGACATGCAAGAGACCCTGGAACGAAAAGAAGCCGCGCTCGGACCGCTGCAGCAGCTGCCCCTGCGCCTGCACCACAACGCCTGGGTCGTCGAGGACCAGGAACGCACCCGTGCTTTCTACGAAGACATCCTCGGCTTCAAGCTGACGGCTTTTTGGATCGAGAACCCACCGTTGATGGGCAAACCCAGGACTTTGAGCCACGCGTTCTACGCATTGGCCGACGAAAGCGCCCTCGCCTTCTTCAGCATGTCCGCGCCGGAGGACAAGGAGCGGTTCAAGTCACCGGCGACGGAGCTTTTCAATCACGTGGCGGTCAAGGTCGATGCCGAGACGCAGGATGCGCTTTTGGCGCGATTGGTTGCGGCCAATTACCCCAACTTCTCGATCGAGCACGGCTATTGCAAGTCGCTATACGCCACCGACCCGGACGGCTTGCGGCTCGAATTCGTTATCGATGCACCGGACTCCGACCGCATCGACCGGGAACAGCGCCGGGATGCGCGCATGTGGCTCGACCGCTGGACGAAGGGTGAGCGCGAGTCGAACAATCAGGTCTACACCCACGCCCACCGCGCTGCGAGCGGGCATTGAGCCGCTGCGCTACTGCTGATCGAGGATGACGCGATGAGTCGTTTCGCACTGGCATGCGCCTCGCATACCCCGCTCTTGATGCGCGAGGAGTTGGCCGAACCGGGCGTCACGGAGGCCGTCAAGGCCGCTTTCCAGGCACTCGCCGACTTCGTTCTCGACTTCGCGCCCGAGCAGATCATCCAGTTCGCGCCCGACCACTACCACGGCTTCCATTACGACACGATGCCGAGCTTCTGCGTCGGCGCCGGCGCGAGGTCGTATGGCGACTGGGGTACCTCGGCCGGGCCGCTCAAGGTCGACGAAGACCATGCGCTGGCCTTGCTCGAAGCGGTCAGGGCCGCGGACATCGATGCCGCCTTGTCGTACGACATGGTGGTCGACCACGGCTTCGTGCAGATGTGGGAGACGATGTTCGGCCGCTTCGAGCACCTGCCGATCGTGCCGATCTTCGTCAA
>CAXTDH010000224.1:0-2650 GCA_964242405.1 uncultured Rhizobacter sp.
CCCTTGAACTCCTTGGTGAGCTGCCGGGTCTCGAGGATGTGGTCGCCGCCGACCACACGGCCGCTGCTGCCGATATCGCCGCTCATGCGCCGGCTTCCCTATTCAGTCGCGCCGACCTGCCGGCCGGCGCGGGTGGCCGCGGTGCCCCTGGGCCTGACGGCGCGGGTGGTGACGCCGGCGTGCCGCCGAGCCGCTGCGACAAGGTGCGGGCAACGGTCAGGGCGGCCAGCCGATGACGTTCGCCGCCGTCCGCGCCGAGCAGCGCCTTGTTGATGCAGACGGCGACACCCGCCACCGCCTCGCCCGCCGCGTTCACGACCACCGCGCCGAAGGAGCAGACGCCTTCCCGCACCGCTTCGTCGTCGACGCTGTAGCCGCGCCGGCGGATCGAGGCCAGCTCACGCTGCAGGCCTTGCAAGGTGCGCGGGCCCTTCTTGGTCAACGGCGCGGGCAGGCCGCCGGCATATAGCCGACGCAGCGTCGCATCCTCGAGGTAGGCCAGCATCGCCTGGCCACTGCCCGAAAAGCACGCCGGCAGGCGCATGCCGACGTTGAAGGCCAGGCCGAGCGGCCGAGCCCCATTGCGGACCGCGACGTAGAGCGCATCGCCGCCGCTCAGCACCGACATGACGACGGTTTCCTCCGGGACCGAATTCGTATCGGTCCAGAGGGCGTTGAATTCCTGGGCGACGTCGATCCCCGAGACGAAGGCCTCGGCCAGGCTCATCACCCGCGGGCCGATTAGAAAGGCGCCGTCGGGTTGCCGCTTCAGGTAGCCGAAGGACATCAAGGTGCTGCACAGGCCGTGAACGCTGCTCTTGGGCAGCGCCAGTTCCGCAGCCAGACGCGCCAGGCTCATCGGCTGTCGTTGCTCGGCGAGGCGGTCGAGCAGAGCCAGCGCCCGACCGACCGACGGCACCCGCGCCACGCCGGATGCCAGCGCCGACGGCGTTCGTGACGGGGCCGGCAAGAGGCGGCCACCGTTCGAAGCGGGCAAGGCTGTGTGCAGGGCGGTCTCCGGTAGATCGTGGACAGGGCCAGTCCCGGGTGGGCTGGTTCAGCCCGCTGAATCGCATTCAGCGGATGAAAACCGGCGGAGTCTAGTGAATCGAACCCTCGCGCGAAAGCCCTCGGTCACGCTTTGGGGGAAAGCACTGAGAGGGTTCACCCGGCGGCCACCGGCGGCGTCGCGACCGGGAACGCCGGGCCACGTCGGTCGCGCACGGACGGCTGTGTCGCCCTGAGCCGCGACTATCGGCGCCCAATGCCACTGCCACTGCCGCTGCCACTGCCGCTGCCGGCGGCGTTCGTACCGTCGCGGCCGTCGATCTCCTCGATTTCGTCGCGGGCGGCGGCGTCGCCCTCGAGGTGCTGGGTGTCGCTCCAGCCGATCAAGGTAAAGCCGCGCGGCGTGTAGAGCAGCCGGTTGATGCTGGCGTTGCCGAGTTGCCAGGAGCGCGGCGCGTCGAGCGCAACCCGCGCCGCCGCCCGGTAGAGGCAATCCATGACACCGCCATGGGCGACCACGGCGATGGTTTCGCCGGGATGGGCGGCCGCCAGCCGGGACGCGGCGGCGATGCAGCGGGCCGAGAAGTCGATCAGGTTCTCGCCGCCCTCCGGGCCGAAGGTCGGGTCGCGTCGGCGCCAGCGGTCGCTCAGCGCTGGCCAGCGCTCGCGGATCTCCTGGAACGTCATGCCCTCGAAGACGCCGAAGCCGCGTTCGCGCAGGCCGGCGTCGGCAACGACCGCGAGGCCGAGCGGCTCGGCGATCGCCAACGCCGTCTGCCAGGCGCGCAGCAGGTCGCTGGCATAGACGGCGCTGATGGCCTCGTCGGCCACCGCCTTCGCCAGCCGCCTCACCTGCCATTCGCCTCGCGCATTGAGCGGCACGTCGAGCTGCCCCTGGACCCTGGACGCCACGTTCCAGGCCGTCTCGCCGTGGCGAACGGCGATCACCCGGGTGGCGGCCGGCTCCTCGCCCTCGACGTCACGCGCGATGTCGTGCACCGGGTCGCGCGTCGTTGCGTCATGTTCCGCGATCGGCATCGCCCGCGGCAGGTCGCTGGCCACGGTCGTTTCAGGCCGCGATCAGGCGCTTGTTGAGCGTGTAGGTGCCCGAGAGCGTCGCCTCCGCCAGGACGTGCTCGTAGACCGCCTGCCGGACCTGCGGCCCCGTGAAGTCACCCTCGACCGGCACCCGGGAAGCGGCCAGCGCATAGACCGTGAACACGTAGTGGTGGATCAGCGAATCGTTGAACGGCGGAAAGGGCCCGTCGTAGCCGAAGTACCTGCCCGACATCGCCGGGTCTTCCGCGAACCAGCCGGTGTAGTCGTTCAGGCCGTGGCGCACCCCGAGGAACTCATCCCGCGGCACCCCGACCATCGGGCCGGGCTTGCCACGAGCGGTGAAACCGGTGCAGAACTCGCCCTCGCGGATTTCGCCGACCGCGGCCGGGATGTCGACCATCACCCAATGAAAGAAGTCGACTCGCGGCAGGTCGGCCGGCACCTCGCGGTCGGCCCGGTTGACATCGGCCGACTCGCTGGGCACGTCGAAGTCGTGGCAGATCAACGCGAACGAGCGGGTGCCGGCGGGCGCTTCGCTCCAGGCGAGATGCGGGTTGAGGTTGTCGGAAAAGCGGACGCCGTT
>CAXTDH010000224.1:2660-5771 GCA_964242405.1 uncultured Rhizobacter sp.
CAGCCGCCCGGCCCGCGGCATAGCGCGTCGGAATCGGTTCGCCGTTGGCCCAGCTCTCGCTCCAGAGTCTCATCTCGGCGCTCGGTTGGTCGGCCGTTGCCGTTCAGGTGAGCCGATGGCTCGCATCAGACGCCCCAGACGATGTCGGCATCCTCGGCCGCCGACCGTTTCATCATCTCCACGAGCGGCCAGGCGCGCTGCCGCAGGGTGACGGTGCCGTCGCGCGGCGCCAGCTTGCCGCCGCTCGCTGCCGCCTCTCTCGCGGCCTGTTCGCGCAAGGCGTCGTCGGCCGCGACCGCGGCCTCGATCGCAGCGATCGCCGCGGGCATCGCCGCCACTTCGATGATGCCCTTGGCGGCCACCGGCTTGCCGATCGTCCGCAGCACATCGTCGGCGGCCGGGCTGGTCATGATGACATCGCCCGCTGCCCGGGACTTGAACTTGTAGATCATCGGAGAGCCGGCCGGGTGTACCTGTCGCCGCGGTTGAAGGGAGGGTCCGATTGTGCCCCGCGCATCGCTCTATCGGCCGGCGCGGTCCGGCTCATGCGGCAAAGGCTGTTCCTGCGCGCCGGCCATGCCGACCTTTGCAGCGAATGCCCGGGGATCGAGTGCCGGCGCGTACAACCAGCCTTGGTACTGATCGCAACCCAGGCGCTGCAGGAAATCGCGCTGCACCTCGCTCTCGACGCCTTCGGCGACCACCTGCAGCCGCAGCGCCCGGCCGAGCTTGACGATCGCCTCGACGATGCCGACGTCGCTTGCCTCCCTCGGCAGGCCGTGGATGAAGCTGCGGTCGATCTTCAGGCGCTGGATCGGGAATCGCTTCAGATAGGAAAGGCTCGAGTAACCGATACCGAAATCGTCGATCGCCAGGCGCACGCCGAGCCGGGCGAGCGCCTGCAGCCGCAGCACCGCCTCCTGCGAATCCCGGATGAGGATCGATTCGGTCAGCTCGAGCTCGATCAGATGCGCCGGCAATCGGCTTTCACGCAACAGCTCAGCCACTTCGTCGGCGAAGCCCGGTTGTTGGAACTGCAGCCCGGATAGGTTGATCGACAGCGGCATCGGCGTGCCCGCGGCGAACCAGCGCGCCGCCTGGAGCAGCGCCGAGCGCATCACCCACTGATCGATCCGCAGGATGAAGCCGCTGGCCTCGGCGACCGGAATGAATTCTGCCGGCGACACCTCGCCGCGCTCGGGGTCGTGCCAGCGCAGCAGCGCCTCGGCACCCACCACCCGCCCGCTCGCCAGATCGAGCTGCGGCTGGTATTCGAGGCGGAAGCGGCCACGCCGCAGCCCCTCGCGCATGGCATGGTCGAGCTGCATCCGCTCGCGCGGCCGCGCATCGGCCTCCGCGGTCGCTGCCTGGTGGAAGCGGACGCCCGCCCGACCCGCGACCTTGACTTGGCGCATCGCCGCATCGGAGCGCCGCACCAGCTCCTCCATGTTGACGCCGTCGCTCGGGTAGAGGGCGATGCCGACGCTCGCCGTCACCGTGAAGTGGACGTCGCCCTGGCTGAACGGCCGCTTCAGGGCGTCGATCAGGCGGGCGCCTGTGCGTTCGGCGCCGGCGTGATCCGCCTGGCAGGCCAGGACGACGAATTCGTCGCCGCCGAGACGGGCGGCGGTATCGACCTGGCGCAGGCAGGCCTTGATCCGGCCGGCCACATCCTGCAGCACCCGGTCGCCGATGTCGTGGCCGAAGCTCTCGTTGATGTCGTTGAAACGGTCGAGGTTGATGAACAACAGTGCGAAGGGCGTGCCGTCGCGCCGGGCGAGCGCGAGCGATTGCTCGATCCGGTCGGCCAGGCGGCGGCGGTTCGGCAGGGAGGTCAGCGCGTCGGTGTGGACGAGCGTCTCGATGCGCCGCTCGGCGGCAAGTACAGACGTGATGTCGCGAAACGACACCACCCTGCCGACCGGCCGGCCCTCGGCGAGCTGCGGCAGCGTCATCCGCTCGATCACCTTGCCCGATTTGAGGTGCAGCACGTCGGTCGCTTCGCCGAGCGGGGCTTCGTCGATGGCTGCCAGCCGGCGCATGTAGGCGGGCGAGTCGCGCACCGAACGGCGCATCCATTCGAGCACTGCGTCGTCGTCGGCTCGCTGCAGCAGTTGCTCCGGCATGTCCCAGAGGGCCGCGAAGCGACGGTTGAAGTTGCGGATCCGTCCACTCAGGTCGGTGACCAGCAGGCCGTCCCGCGTCGACTCGAGGGTCGCGCGCAGGTCGCCGGCCGCGGCCTCGAGCGCCCGCTGCACGCCGCGTTGCGGGCTGCGGTCGTGAAGCGCGACGACATAGAGGCCGTCACCCGTTCCGGCCGGGCCCGGCACGTCGGCGAGCAGGCTGACCCGGCGCAGGACCGGCACGGCCACGCCGCCCTGCATCACCACGGTTTCGGATTCGATACCGTCGACGAGGCCGCGGCCGACCTCCTGCCAGAACAGCAGGTCCTCGGGCGACGCCAGCAGCTCGGATACCGCACGGCCGAGCAGCGACGCCGCCGCCACACCGGCCAATCGGCCCGCCGCTTCGTTGGCGGCGATGACCCGCAACTGGCGCCGGTCGACCAGCCAGACCGCGTGCAACATCGCGTCGATCAGCGCCTGCCAGGCCAGGAAGGGCGGCGGTGGGCCCGGCAGGACGAGCGGGTCGCGGTCGTCATCGACGGCCGAAGCGCGGCCGGATTTTCGCGGTGGCATCTGTCGCCACGCCGGCGCCGGCGATAACGACAGTGATGGCGAGCTCAGGGGTGGCGGTGCCTCAGGCAGCATGCGGCACCCTCGTCATCGGTTCGAAAAAGTAGGCGATGCGCGGCCGCGGCGACAGGAAGTCGCGGGCCGCCGCCGGCAACAGCTGCGGCCGGATGCTGCGCCGGATGCCGAGCGCCGGCGTGCGGTCCAGGTCGAGGATGAGCGCCTCCTCGCGCGCCACCCTGGCGTCATGGACCAGCACCCGCGGGCGCAGCGGCCGGGCCGAGTTCACGCCGACCACCAGGGCGAACCGGTCGTCGGTGAGCTGCACCGTCGAGCCCGCCGGGTAGACCCCCATCATCTTGATGAAGGCGCCCAGGATCGCGGTGTCGAACATCGTCTGTCCCTGGGCGAACAGCAG
>CAXTDH010000225.1:0-5732 GCA_964242405.1 uncultured Rhizobacter sp.
ATCAGCGCCGAGCCGAACGCGAAGCCGAGCAGCGGCTTGAGCGTCGCCGGGTCGACCTTGGTGCCGCCGGTGAGGTACCAGAAGAACGCGCCCACGCCGATCAGGCCGAGGCCGACGACCAGCATCCCGGTGATCGCGCCGCCCTTGAAGGCGACGTCGAGCGCCGGGCCGATGCCCTTGGTGGCAGCCTGCGCGGTGCGCACGTTCGCCTTCACCGAGACGTTCATGCCGATGAAGCCGCAGGCGCCGGAGAGCACCGCGCCGAGGGCGAAACCGACGGCGCTCAAGAAGCCGATGAACACCCCGATCAGCACCGCGAGCACCGCGCCGACGATCGCGATGGTGGTGTACTGCCGCGCCAGGTAGGCCGCCGCGCCTTGCTGGATGGCGGCCGAGATTTCCTGCATGCGGGCATTGCCGGCGTCCTGCGCGAGGATCCAGCTTCGCTGCACGAAGCCGTAGGCGACGGCGATCAGGCCGCACACCAGCGCGAGGTAGAGCGCCATCGGGGTCACGATCATGCGGCTTTCCTTGAGTGTTCGCCGGGGGTGGCGCGGTGCCGGGATGCTACGGGTGGGGCATGGCAAAGGCAACGACACGCTGCATGGTGTTTTCCAGTGGTCGGGCAAGCCGCCGCACGCCACTGGACCGCGCCCGCCGAGGGCCCTAGACTTCGGCTCCTGCCTGCACGAGACCCAACCGATGAGCCTGCAAAACGTCACCCCCGGCGCCAAAGCGCCCGATGAATTCAACGTCGTCATCGAGATCCCGATGAACGCCGATCCGATCAAGTACGAGGTCGACAAGGAAAGCGGCGCCCTCTTTGTCGACCGCTTCATGACGACGGCGATGCACTACCCGTGCAACTACGGCTACATCCCGCAGACGCTCTGCGGCGACGGCGACCCGGTCGACGTGCTGGTCATCACGCCGTTCGCCTTGTCACCGGGCGTGATCGTCACCTGCCGACCGATCGGCGTGCTGAAAATGGAAGACGAAGCCGGCATCGACGCCAAGCTGCTCGCCGTGCCGATCGACAAGGTGCTGCCCATCTACACCCATTGGCAAAAGCCCGAGGACATCAACCAGATGCGCCTGAAGGCGATCCAGCACTTCTTCGAGCATTACAAGGATCTCGAAGCGGGCAAGTGGGTCAAGGTGCAGGGCTGGGAGGGCCCGGAATCGGCGCGGGAAGAGATCCGGCTGGGCATTGCGAGCTATCAGGAGCAGCTGCGGACCAAGGCGTCCTGACGAGCGGATCGAGGTCACCCTCGCGGCCTTCCCAGACCAGCATCGCCGCGGCCAGGTCCTCGAGCGCGATGCCGACCGACTTGAAGACGGTGCGTTCATCGTCGCTTCGCCGGCCGGCGGACTGGCCGCGCGCCAGCGACGCCAGCGTGCCGCGCACGTCGCCGGCCGCGAAGACGCCGCGCTGCAACGGCCCGATCAGGTCGCCGCTCTTGGCGAGCGCCTCGGCGTCGTCGAGGTAGAGCGCTGCACCGGCGAAGCAGGCATCGTCGGCTTCGCGCATGGCCGGCGTGAAGCTGCCGATCAGGTCGAGGTGGCTGCCGGCGCGCAGCCACTCGCCGCGCACGAGCGGTTCGGCGGCGAGCGTTGCGCAGCTGACGATATCGGCGGCGCGGACCGCGGCTTGCAGGTCGACGCACGCTTGCGCCGGCGCTCCGTCTTGTCGCAGTTCAGCGGCCACTGCCTCCGCGCGTTCGGCACTTCTTGCCCAGACGGTGACCCGGTTGATCGGCCGGACCACCCGATAGGCGCCCAGGAGCAGGCGGGCGATGCGGCCCGAGCCGACGATGACCAGGTGCCTCGCATCGTGCGTCGCCAGCCACGACGCGGCGAGGGCCGATGCTGCGGCGGTGCGGCGCGCGGTCAGCTCGCCGCCGTCCATCAGGGCGAGCGGCACCCCGGTCGTCGCGTCGAACAACAGGTAGCTCGAGTGCAAGCCGCTCGAATGCAGCCCATGCAGGCTGTGTCCTGCGTTCGCCGGTGCGATGTTGATGACCTTGACACCGTAGCAACGGCCCTCGATCCAGGCCGGCATGATCAGCGAGGTGAGCGACCCGCCGCCCGGGGAGACGAGCTCATGGGCGTGGCGCGGCGGGGCGGTGCAGCCAGCGATGAACGCCTGGCGCAGGGCGGGGATCAGCCGATCGAAGGGCAGGGCAGCGCGTATCGCCGCCGCGTCGTAGAAGCGCATGGCCTACTTTATCGATCGGTCTGTCTGTACCGGACCGACCTCCACTCCTCAGCCCTGCATGCGGGTTTGACCGGATGCCACAAGTAACCAGATAGTTAATTATGTCGGGCATGACTGCGCTGACTGTCCGCCCCGAGCCTCGGCTCCGCGATGCCGACCGGACGCAGCAGGCCATCCTTCAAGCCGCGGTCGACGAGTTTGCGCACGCCGGCCTGGGGGGAGCCCGCATCGACCGCATCGCCGAACGGGCGGGCGTCAACAAGCGGCTTCTCTACTACTACTTCGGCAGCAAGGACGACCTCTTCCTGGCTGTCCTCGAGCAGGCCTACGCCGATATCCGCAACGCCGAGAAGGCGCTCTGCCTGGAAGACCTGCCGCCGACGATCGCCATCAGCCGGCTGGTCGAGTTCACCTGGCGCTACTACCTCGACAACCCGCACTTCCTGACACTGCTGAACAGCGAGAACCTGCACAAGGCGGTGCACCTGAAGCGCTCGTCGCGGGTGCGCGAAATGAATTCGCCGCTGATCCAGATCATCGAGGGTGTGCTGCAGCGCGGGCAGCGCGCGGGCCTTTTTCGCGGCGGGGTCGATCCCGTGCAGCTCTACATCTCGATCGCGAGCCTCTGCTACTTCTACCTCTCCAACAACGCGACGCTTTCGGAGATCTTCGGCCGAGACCTGCACGCCGCAAAAGCCTTGGCCGAGCGCTTGTCGCACGTGACCGAGGTCGTCCTCGGCTATCTGCTGGCGCCTTGACACGGGCCGGGTGAGTAACCAAACAGTGAATAAGGAGACTTCGATGGATCCGCTCGACATCCACTTCTACCGTCGCCAAGGCCATCTGACGGTGAATTCGGTGTTCAGGCCCGCCGAGATGGACGCCGTGGTCCGCGACATCGAAGCCTGGGGCAGCAGCTTTCTGGAGACCCTGCCGCCCGAGCAGCGCGCGTGGTACATCGACGGCGGCGTCAGTGCGCGCACGGTGCTGCGCAAGCTCGACAACCCGCACGCACAGCGGCCGGCTGTCCAGGCGCTGGCCCGGGACCGCCGCCTGCTCGACTTCGTAGAAGCGCTGATCGGGCCGGGCGTCTCGGTCTACTTCAGCCAGATCTTCTTCAAGCCGCCGGAAGGGGGCGGCCCCAAGCCCGCGCACCAGGACAACTTCTATTTCGGGCCGACCGACCCCGAGGGCATGGTCACCGCCTGGGTCGCGCTCGACGACGCCACGCTCGAGAACGGCTGCCTCTACTTCGGCGAGGGCAGCAACCTCGGCCCGGTGTATTCGCACTACGCGCCCGAATCCGAGCCCTACAACCTGCAGTTGCCGGCCGCCATTCTCGAGCGCCAGCCGATGTCGCCGGCGCCGGTGCGCAAGGGGGGTGTCAGCTTCCATCATGGCAACACCTTTCATGCGTCCGGGCCGAACGCCAGCCAGGCGTGGCGGCGGGCCTGCGCTCTGCACTTCGTCAGCAACGACAACGAGTTCGCGAACCCGGCGCTGCCGTACGACCACTCGTTGAAGTTCCGGGTGTCCTGAGATGCACCGCAACCCGCTGACTGGCGTGCGACGACATTTCGGGCCCCGCCTGCGGGCTCACCGACCCGATGTCTCGACGATGAAGTCGCCATGCGCTGGCTGACCCACCCCGCGTTGCGCCCGTTGTGGCTGATCCTGCTGCTGCTGCTGCGGTGGGATGTGGTGGTGCGCGCCTTCCACACCCCCGCGTACCTCGTTCCGCCGCCGGGCGCGGTCGTGCAGCAGCTGGTCGCCGAGTGGCCGATGCTGCTGTCGCAAAGCCTGCCGACGCTCTACGCCACGCTGGGCGGCTTCGCGGCCTCGGCGCTGGTCGGCGTGCCGATCGCGATGTGGATCGCCTACTCGCGCACCGTCGAATCCTTCGTCTATCCGCTGCTGGTGTTCTCGCAGTCGGTGCCGAAGGTGGCAGTGGCGCCGCTGTTCGTCGTCTGGTTCGGCTTCGGCATCGTGCCCAAGGTCATCGCCGCCTTCCTGCTCGGCTTCTTTCCGGTGGTGGTGTCGACGGTGCAGGGCTTCAAGTCGATCGAGCCCGAGTTGATCGACCTGGCGCGCTCGATGGGCGCCAGCCCGCTGCAGGTCTTCGTTCGCTTCCGCTTGCCGCAGGCGCTGCCGGCGATCTTCAGCGGCTTGAAGGTCTCGGTGACGCTGGCCGTCGTCGGTGCCGTGGTCGGCGAGTTCGTCGGCTCGAACTCGGGCATCGGCTTCGTGATGCAACGCGCCACCGGCACCTTCGACCTGCCCTTGATGTTCGCGGCGCTGGTGGTGTTGTCGAGCATCGGCGTGCTGCTGTTCCTGCTCGTCGAACTGGTCGAGCGCTGGACGGTGCCGTGGCATGCCTCGCAGCGGCACGACCTCCAACTCACCGGTTGAACCGATCGAAAAGCGCCGCCCAGACAAGACCTCAAGGAGACTCTCAGATGAAACGCCGTCAACTCATCCGCGCCACCGCCGCCGCCGGGCTCGCCGCCACGCTCGCACCGGGCGTCCTGGCGCAAGGTCGCGACAAGGTCACGCTGCTGCTCAACTGGTACGTCTACAGCGAGCACGCGCCGTTCTTCCTCGGCAAGGAACGTGGCTACTACGAAGCCGAGGGCATCGACCTCGACATCCAGGAAGGCCGCGGCTCGGCGGTCTCGATCCAGGCGGTGGCTGCCAACTCCGCGACCTTCGGCTATGTCGACGTGCCGACCATGATCCGCGCCGCCACCAAGGGCGCCCCGGTCAGGGCGGTCGGCGTGGCGCTGCAGTTGGGCCGGATGGCGGTGATGGGGCTGTGGGAGAAGAACATCAAGGCGCCGAAGGACATCGTCGGCGAGACGGTCGCCATGACGCCGGGCGATTCGATGAGTCAGGTCTGGCCGCTGTTCCTGAAGAAGACCGGGCTGCAGGAAAGCCAGTACAAGGTGGTGTCCGGCGACGGCCAGACCAAGCTGAACGCGGTCATCAACGGCCAGGCCGACGTGTTGCTGGGCTACCTGATGGACCAGAACATCAAGATCCAGGATGCCACGAAGAAGCCGGTGCAGGTCATCCGCTTCGCCGATCACGGCATCACGATGGTCAGCTCCGGCATCGTCGCCCACAAGGACACGCTCGCCGGCAAGCCCGACATGGTGCGCCGCTTCATGCGCGCCACCACACGGGCCTTCGAGGAGACGGTCAAGGCGCCGGAGGCGGCGATCGACGCCATGCTCAAGGCGAACGCGAAAGCAGGCCAGCGCGACACGCTGATCATCGGCATCAAGTTGACGACGCCGCTGTATCACACGCCCGAGACGACCAACCTGCGCCCGCTGCGCGTCTCGATGAAGGATGTCGACGACTCGCTCGACCTGCTGGTGCAGTACGGCGGCCTCGACCCGGCGCTGCGCGGCAAGGCGGCCGACTGGGTCAGCAACGACTTCCTGCCGCAGTGAACGCGCGCGCCGCCGGTGCCGTGGCAGCACCCGAACACACGACGACCGTGGTCGCGCCA